>NZ_JBFAZB010000013.1:0-39636 GCF_040681575.1 Kitasatospora sp. NPDC051702 | reverse complement strand
GGTGCAGGGCCAGCGCGGCGCGGATGACCTCGATCTTGCGGGCGTGGGTCTCGTCGTCGATGCCGGTGCCGCGGCCGGTGACCTCGGCCGGCCCCACGCGCCGCCCCCGACGACCGGTCACCCGGCCGGTCCCACCCGTGCGGGCGGACCGCCGGGAACCTCGTCCGCAGAGCCCGGAGGGCCCGGGGAGACGTACCTCCCCGGGCCCTCCGTCCGTACCAGGCCCCTTGATCAGCCGATCAGGTGCGAGACACCCGCGTCGCCCGAGGACTGGGTGTTCTGGCCGACGTTGCAGATCTGCTTCGGGGTGCTGTTCAGGACGGGCACCTCGACCGGAACCGCGACGCCGACCACGGCGACGGCGATGTTGTGGACCTCCGGCAGGCAGATGTTCGCGTTGTCCAGGGTGTGGAAGTTCGGGCTGCCGTTGCCGTGGGTGCCGGTCTGGTTGGTACCGCCGTTGCCCTGGACGGAGGTGGCGGCGCCGTCCGAGTCGACGATGGCGGAGGCCGAGCCGGCGGACATCGCGATGGCGGCGGCGGCCAGGCCGGCGGCGGCGAGGGACTTCTTGATCATTTCCGGTTTTCCTCTCGAGGGGTGAATCGGGGAGCGATTCGAAGGGTGGATCGGGGGGGAGTGCGGCTGGGGGAGCGTCAGCCGACGAGGTGGGACACGCCCGCGTCGCCGTGGCTCTGGGTGCCCTGGCCCTGGGTGCAGTACTGCTTGCCACCGCTGTTGGCGATCGGGACCTCGACCGGGACGGCCACACCGAGAACGCCGACGGCGATGTTGTGGATCTCGGGGAGGCAGACGTTCGCGTTGTCCAGGAAGTGGAAGTTCGGGCTGTTGTTGCCGACGGTGCCGGTGAAGTTGGTACCGCCGTTGCCCTCGATGGAGGCGGCGGCGCCGTCCGCGTCCCCGATGGCCGAGGCGGGCGCGGCGGCGGCGGCCAGCGCGGCGACGGCCAGGCCGGCGGCGGCGAAGGACTTCTGGATCATGGGGAGATCCCTCTCTGAAATGCTCTTGGTTTCCGTGCGTACAACGCGTAGAACGCTCAGACCCGGTCTGCAGTCACTGACGTCCAGATCAAAGAATGACGGCACGGAAGGTTACGGGCATTTTTTAAAACAGTCCGGGAGGCGCGTCGATGGGTGGTTTCCGGTCGGATTATTAGGCCGAACCGGTTAACCGCCGCAATCCGGGCTCACCGTCACTCGTTGAGGCAGATTGCTTTCCGGCTGCGGCCCCGCAGCCCTCCCCGAAGGAACGGTGAAAAGCATGAAGTTCTCCAAGCGGGCCGGCGCGATGCTGCTGGCGGTCGGTGCGGGCGTGCTCGCCTCCCAGGGAGCGGCCTCCGCCGCCCCGGCCGTGAGCCCCGACCAGGTCGGAGCCCTGGAGGACAAGCTGGCCACCCAGCAGGTCCCGGCCGACGTGCCGCTCACCCCGCTGGGCAGCCGCGTCACGGCCGGCATCCCCACCTCGCTGGTCATGCCGCCGGCCGGCCGGACCACCGACAACGGGCTGCTCCCGGACCACCTGGTGCCCCAGCTGGCCACCGGCAAGGTCGGCCCGAGCGCCAAGGCCCAGTTGCCGCTCCCGCTGGTCGACCAGGGCGCCGACCTCGGGGAGGTGCTGCTGGAGGCCCCGGCCGCGCCGCTCCAGGCCAAGACGCCCGGCCTGGACGTGGGCAAGCCGCTGTCCCTGGTGCACGACGGCACCGGCCAGCTCGCCGACGGCCGGATCCGGGTGGACGAGGTGGACCCGCGCCTGGTGCCCGGTGCCGTGCAGACCGTCCCCGGGGCCACCGCGAGCCTGGGCGGCGACGAGAGCCGGCTCTCCGTCACCGACGAGGCGAACGCGCTGGCCACCACCACCACCGCGACCGCCACCGGCGTCCTGCAGCAGACCGACGCGACCGACACGGCGACCTCGACCGTCACCGGCCTCGTCCGGCAGAGCGGTCTGGCCGACCTCACCCGGCTCTGAGCTCACCCGGCTCTGAGCCGGTCGGGCACCGGCCCGACGCGCCGGAGCCCGGCACCCCTGGCCACCAGGCGGGGTGCCGGGCTCCGGCGCGTCCGCGCCCTCAGCCCGGCAGGGCGCCGGTCAGCCCGCCGACCAGCGGGAGGTCCTTGACCCCGCCGCCCGCGCTCAGCGGTCCGGTCAGCGTGCCGGTGCCCACTGGGGCCAGGCCCTGGTCCGGCTGCACGGTCGCACCGTTGTTGAGCACGTCGGCGGAGGAGTTGGCCCACGGGTCCAGGCGCAGGCTCTTGATCGGCGCGACGCCGTAGCCGAGCCCGGAGGTCGTGCCGTTCAGCGCCTGGCCGACGTCGGTCTTGGCCAGCGTGGCCGGCCCGGGTGCGGGGCCCGCCGCGGGGGCGGCCTGCGCCGAGCCCGCACCGAGCAGCATCGCGGCGCCGACGGCGGCGGCCACGCCGGCCCCACCCTTCTTCGAAACCATGCGGTATCACCCTTCGGTGGATCGGGGGCCCGGTCGGCCACCGGGCGCCGGGGACGCCGAACTGCCCCCCGGCCGGCTGGTCGGGGGGCAGTTCGGCCGGAACGCGTGCCGATCGGGGATCAGCAGTCGTCCGCGTGCTGCGGGTGCATCTCGGCGTTGGCGCAGCTGTTGCCGAAGGCCGGGTTCAGGGCGCCGATGACGTTGATGCTGTTGCCGCACAGGTTGACCGGGATGTGCACCGGGATCTGGATCTGGTTGCCGGAGGCGACACCGGGGGAACCGGCGGCCACGCCCTCGGCGCCCGAGCTCGCGGCGGCGGAGCCGGCCGCGCCCAGCACCAGGCCGGCGGCGGCGGCGGAGAGGACAGCGGCCTTCTTCACGTTCTGCATGGGGGTTGATCTCCTCGATCACACACGGGTGGAGCGTGCCGCGCCCCGGCGCTCCGGGGCGCGGCACGGTCGGTGAATCAGCAGTCGCCGCTGCGGCGACCGCGGGTTCAGCCGATGTTGGCGCAGGAGTTGCCGAACGCCGGGTTCAGGATGCTGATGACGCCGATGCTGTTGCCGCAGACGTTGACGGGGATGTGCACCGGGATCTGGATCTGGTTGCCGGAGAGCACGCCCGGGGAGCCGGCGGCGACGCCCTCGGCACCGGAGCTGGCGAACGCGCCGCCGGCCGCACCGAGGACCAGGCCGGTCGCGGCCAGGGAGAGGGCGGCGGCCTTCTTGAGGTTACGCATGTTCTTTCCTCCGTTTTCTGCCCGACGGATGCGAAATGTCGGGGGCCGGGCGAGCGGGAATACTCACCCGATGGCTTCTGGGATTGCCGTGATTGTCACTCCGACGGCGCACACCGGCGTGTTTCGCCCGTGGCGCGGGCGCACGCAGCCGTCGCGTCGTTTCCGGCTCCCCGCGGACGGTTCCCGCACGGCCGGGAACGGTTCGGAGGGGGAGCGACCAGGAATTCCCGGTCAGGCGTTGAGGCAGTGGTTGCCGAACGCCGGGTTCAGGAGGCCCACCACGTCGATCGAGTTGCCGCAGAGGTTCACCGGGACGTCGACGGGAACCATCAGCAGCTCGTTGCCCGAGACCACGCCGGCGGAGCCGGCCGCGGCACCCTCGGCGGACGCGCCGTGCAGGTGGTGTGCGGACGCGGCGCCTGCGCCGGCGGCGAGCAGGGCGGCGGTGGCCGCGGTGCCGACGACGCCGTGGGCGAGCTTGCGCATGGGCGGTACTCGATTCGTTGTGTAGGACCGGATGGAGCGTGTTCCGCCAGGGAGAACGAGGGAGGGGGCCGGGGGAAACGGTCCGGTCGGCGGATCACCCGTGATCACCCGAATGCCGGTCGCCGTGCCCGTTGGGCCACACGGGTGACAGTGCGCGCACCGTCGCAACCGCTCCGGACGGGTGTCGTTCTAGATGTCGCACTCCCCGTGCATCTCTGTTGAACAGTCAGGAGGCTCGTATGAGCATCAAGAAGACCGCCGCCGTCGGCGCGGCCGTGGTGGGCATCGTGGCCGCCGGCGCCGGCACCGCGATGGCCAGCTCCGGCGCCGAGGGCGTCGCCGCCGGTTCCCCCGGTGTCATCTCGGGCAACCAGGTCCAGGTTCCGGTGCACGTTCCGGTCAACCTCTGCGGCAACACCATCGACATCGTCGGCCTGCTGAACCCGGCGTTCGGGAACCACTGCGCCAACGTGGGCTGATCCCGCACCCGGTTCGGCCGGGGTGTGAGCCGCCGCTCCGCGCTTCCCTCCTGGGGTGCGGAGCGGCGGCTTTCGTCGTGCCCGCCTCCCCGCGGGCGCCACGCGGGCCGACGGGGCCTCAGGTTCCGCCGCTGTCACGAGCCTTGTTGCACTACTTGTCAGTACCTAGAATGTGAGACCTGCTCACCTTTCTTGCCCCGCGCCGCTCGGCGCCCCTCCGGGCGGCCCCCCACCCCCGCAAGGAGTCGCGTGTGATCAGGTCCCGACTGTCAGCGGCGCGGCGCCCACGGAAGCCGGCGCGCCGCTCCCCCTACGGCGCACTGCTGGCCACCGGCGCCCTCGTCGCCTCCCTGGGCCTGGCCGGCGCGCCGGCCGCCCTCGCCGACCCGGCCCCGCAGGCCGGCGCCACCCGCCCGGCCGCGATCGTCGCCCTCGGCGACAGCGCCATCTCGGGGGAGGGCGCCGGCACCGACACCGGCGACGGCTACTTCCCCGAGACCGACAGCCCCACCAACTACTGCCACCGGCACCCCAAGTCGGAGATCTTCGTCACCGACATCCCCGGGGTCACCCCGATCGACCTCGCCTGCTCCGGCGCCCAGACCGGCGACCTGGTCAGCGACCCCGAGCTGGCCAAGGTCACCGGCTCCGGCAGCGGGGACTTCGGCGAGCCGAAACAGGACGTCCGACTCGCCGACGTGGCCGGGAAGTACGACGTCAAGATGGTCGTCGTCACCATCGGCGCCAACGACGACTTCGACTTCAGCGGGATCATGATGCACTGCCTCGCGCAGTACTTCCCGATCCCCAAGGACCAGGGCTGCCGGGACACCATCGGCAGCGCCGAGATCGTCCAGCGCGCCAAGCGGGTCCAGCCCAAGGTCGTGGCCGCGCTGCAGAACGTCCGGCAGACCATGCGCCGGGCGGGCTACCCGGACACCTCGTACCAGCTGGTCTACCAGTCGTACTTCAACCCGATCACCCCGGACATCCGGCGCAACGACTACCTCGGCAAGATCGCCGACGGCTGCCCGGCCTTCCCCGAGGACCTCGCCTGGGGCCACAACTGGGTGGTGCCGACCTTCAGCGACGCGCTGCGCGGCGCCGCCGAGCAGGTGCCGGGCGTGCGCTACCTCGACCAGCGCAGGGTCGCCTTCGGGCACGAGGTCTGCGCGGAGTGGACGAGCTCCCCGTACGAGTACTCCAACGGGGACGTCATCAACCTCTCCGAGTGGGCGCGCAACGGGTGCGACTCGCAGATCGGCATCCCGGGCCTGTGCATGAACATGGTCCGGCAGTCGTACCACCTGCGGGTCGCCGGCTACCGGGGCGAGGGCGTCTGCCTCGGCCAGTTCTTCGCCGAGCCCGACCTGGCGCAGGCCTACTGCACGCTCGATCCGAAGAACACCACCTCGATCCGGCCGCTCACCCCCGGCAAGCCGTTCGGCGACGCCCCCGAGGACGGCTCCTGGTACCAGCTCACCAACGCGGGCAACGGGAACGTGCTCGACCTCAGCGGCGGCGGCACCTACGGCGACTCCACCAACGGCCGGGCCGCCATCACCTATCCGGCCGGCGGCGGGCTGAACCAGTCCTTCGTGCTGGAGGCCAAGGCCGGCGGCAGCTTCGAGCTCGACTTCAGCGGCAACCGGGACATGTGCCTGGACGCCAACGCCGCCTCCACCGCCCCCGGCACCCGCATCCAGCAGTGGCGCTGCAACGGCGGCGGCAACCAGCACTGGGTCCTGGTGTCCGCGGGCGACGGCCGCTACAAGATCGCCGACTCCCAGGACCGCGGCAAGGTGGTCGCGCCCGGCAGCACGCTCGACGCCAAGGGCAACCCGCTCGTCGAGCTCACCGCCGACACGGGCGCCCCGAACCAGCTCTGGCAGCTCACCAAGCTCGGCATCGTCTACCTCCCGAGCTGACCCTCCGCACCCGACGCCCCGCCACCGCCCGGATCCGGTGCGGCGGCGGGGCGTCGGCACGCGGGGCCGTCGCCGGTGCGGGCGGGGCGGCGCCACGGGGTTCCGGGCGGGCGGCTGGGAGCCGGGCGCTCGGGGGCGTGCCGTAGGCTCACCTGAAAAATCGCTGCGCCGTAGCCGCGCGGACCCACGAGCGGGGCGGGGAGTACCGAGAGCAGATGAGCACGGCATCGAGCACCGAGTCGTCCAGCAAGGAGCCCGGTGCGCCCGCGGCACCGGACGTGGAGCGTTCGGAGGAGTCGTCGGGCCGGGTGCCCGGGCGGTTCGGGGCGCTGGTGGACCGCTTCGCACCCGCGCTCGGCGCGTACGCGGTGGTCAAGGCCGTCGGCCTGACCGTCTTCATGGTGCTGCTGTCGCACACCGGGGACTTCCTGAAGAAGGACCCGGGCCGCGGCGGCGGGGCCCAGCCGTGGGACGTGCTGGGCACCTGGGACGGCGTCTGGTACCAGCGGATCGCGGAGAACGGGTACGACCCGCAGCTGATCCCGCTGCACGGCTGGCCGCTGGCCACCTACTACGAGAACTCGGCGGCCTTCTTCCCGCTGTACCCGTGGCTGATGCGGCTGGTCGGCGCGGTGACCGGGCTGGGGCCGTACGGCTCGGGGATAGCGGTCTCGGTGCTGGCCTCGCTGGTCGCGGCGGCCGGGATCTTCGCGGTCGCGGAGCGGCTCGGCGGGTTCCGGGCGGGTGTGATCGCCGCGGTGATCTGGGGCCTGTTCCCTGGCTCGGGCGTGGAGTGGGCGGTCTACTCGGACTCGCTGTTCGTCGCGCTGTCCGCCTGGGCCTGCTACTGCGTGATGACCCGCCGCTGGGTGGCGGCCGGCCTGCTGGCCCTGGTGGCGGGCCTCAACCGGCCGACGGCGGCGGCGCTGATCGCGGCGGTGTCGATCGCGGCCCTGGTGGCGCTGGTGCGGCGCACCGACGGCGTGGGCCGGCCGCTGTTCGCGATGCTGGTCACCCCGTGGGGCCTGCTCGGCTACGTGGTCTGGGTCGGGTACCGGATGGGCGACTGGGGCGGCTACTTCAAGCTGCAGCGCGGCGCCTGGAACCGCTACTTCGACGGTGGTGCGTCCACGGTCCGCACGGTCATGGACGTGATCACCGGGCACTGGGACTTCTGGCAGTCCAATCCCGTTCCGGACCTGATCGCGATCGCCCTGCTGATCGCGCTGCCCGGTCTGCTGGTGCTGCTCCGACGGACCCGCCCGCCGCTGGTGCTGGTGGTCTACACGGCGCTGACCATCATCACCGCGCTGAGCAGCAACCAGATCTTCGGCAACATCTCGCGCTACCTGCTGCCCGCGTTCCCGCTGTTCATCGGTCTGGCGGTGGCGCTGCGCCGGGTGCGGACCTCCTCGCTGGTCGGACTGTTCGCGATGCCGGTGGTGGCGGCGGGCTGGTACGCGGGCTATGCGCTGTTCGAGTTGGGTATCCCGTAGACCCGCGTTGGTTGGCAACGGGATCATCCGGGAGTGGACGGGCCGTTGCTAACCTCGGACGTATGACGACGACCCCGCCCGTGCGCCAGATCCGAGACATCTCCGGCCTGCTGGACCACGCGAGCCACGTGCTGGCGACCCGGATGGCGGCCGCCTTCACGGAGCTCGGCATCACGCCGCGCGCGTACTGCGTGCTCTTCCACGCGCAGGAGTCCGAACGCACCCAGATCCAGCTGGCCGAGCTGGCGGACCTGGACAAGACCACCATGGTGGTCACCGTGGACGAGCTGGAGAAGCTGGGGCTGGCCGAGCGCCGCCCGTCCGCGACGGACCGGCGGGCCCGGATCATCTCGGTCACCGAGGCGGGCGGGCGCGTCGTCGAGCAGGGCACCGCGATCGCCGACCGGGTGCACCGGGAGCTGCTGGAGTCGCTGCCGCAGCCCGAGCAGGAGGTGTTCGTGCGGGCGCTGACGCACCTGGTGGGCGGGCACCTGGCGGAGCCGGTGGAGAGCGAACGGACGGTGCGCCGCGCGCGGCGCGCCCGGGGCTGAGCCCTGCCCGGGGGCCCGCGGGGAGGGCTGACCGGGCGTCAACCGACCTCGCCCCGGCCCGCGTCGAGCGGCCGGGGCGGCGGAGCTGTCAGATGAACCCTAGGGCCAGACCAGGCAGTACAGCTGGTGCCCCGCCTCGTGCAGGCGGTTGGCGAAGTCCTGCCACTCGTGCAGCATGCTGTAGATCACGAAGGCGTCGCGCGGTCCGCGCCGGTCGGGGACGGTGGACCAGATGAAGGCGGCGGCGCCGAGCTCGGTCTCGTCGGCCTTGCGCAGCGGCTCGACGACGTTGTGCGGGAGCTGGACGACGGCGTAGTCGGGGTGCAGCACGACCAGCTCCAGCGGCGGCACCTGGTGCAGCGGGACGCCCTGGATGCCGGTGAGCACCATGGCGCTCATGGTCTCCGGCTTGATCTTGGTGGAGAGGTGGCCGTTGGGGGAGCCGCTGGTCTCCATCAGGTCGCCGAGGCGCCCGAGCGAGCCGAGCTCGCCCGCGTCCAGACCGAGCCCCCCGGGGCCGAGGGCGGTGGGGACTCTGGCGGCGGTGGCGCGGTCCGGTGCGCCGAAGTACTTGTACGTCACCCCCACGCGTCCCTCACCCCGCCTCTCGCCACCGCGACGACCACGACCCGTACCCGCTCCCGTACCCCCGCGTGCGGCTTCGGCGGGCCTGCGGGAGCCCCCCGCGGCCTCGTCGTAGCCGTCCTGCGCCTCGGACACTCGGACCATCCTCACCGGAATTCGCCGGAATCGACAGACCCCCGCACGCCCGGCGTCCCACCGGACGTGCTCCTTACCCGTCATGCGCCGCCGTACCCACTCGCGGTACGCGGCAGTCCTCTCCACACCCCTGCACACAACCGGAGCGCCTGCGCACCCCGGGTGCACAGTCTGACCGGTCCGTGCTCCGGAGCGGTCAGGGCCCCTGCTGTACGGACAACCGTACAGACAACGGTGCCCGGATCATCGTTCCAGATGATCGGGTCCGACATGCAGAGCTCAAGGACACGATTTGAGACCATGTCTCCCGTGAGCTACCCCTACGAAGCCCCCCAGTCCCAGTCGCTGTTCGACCGCGCCTCCGTGGTGACGCCCGGCGGCGTCAACTCCCCGGTGCGCGCCTTCCGCGCCGTCGGCGGCACGCCGCGCTTCATGGTGTCCGGCACCGGCCCCTACCTCACCGACGCCGACGGCCGCGAGTACGTCGACCTGGTGTGCTCCTGGGGCCCGATGATCCTCGGCCACGCGCACCCCGCCGTGATCGACGCCGTCCAGCGGGCGGTCTCCCACGGCACCTCCTTCGGCACGCCCGGCCAGGGCGAGGTCGAGCTGGCGGAGGAGATCGTCGCCCGGGTCGCCCCGGTCGAGCAGGTCCGCCTGGTCTCCTCCGGCACCGAGGCCACCATGTCCGCGATCCGGCTGGCCCGCGGCTTCACCGGCCGGGCGAAGGTCGTGAAGTTCGCCGGTTGTTACCACGGTCACGTGGACGCGCTGCTGGCCGCGGCCGGTTCCGGGGTGGCCACCTTCGGTCTGCCGGACACCCCGGGCGTCACCGGCGCCCAGGCCGGCGACACCATCGTGCTGCCCTACAACGACCTGGCCGCCGTCGAGCAGGCGTTCGCCGCCCACCCGGGCGAGATCGCCTGCGTGATCACCGAGGCCTCGCCCGGCAACATGGGCGTCGTCCCGCCGCTGCCCGGCTTCAACGCGGGCCTGGCCCGGCTCTGCGCGGCGAACGGCGCGCTGTTCGTCTCCGACGAGGTGATGACCGGCTTCCGCGTCTCCAAGGCCGGCTGGTACGGCCTGGAGGCGGCCGGCGAGGGCTGGGCGCCGGACCTGCTGACCTTCGGCAAGGTCATGGGCGGCGGCTTCCCCGCCGCGGCCTTCGGCGGCCGCGCCGACGTGATGGCCCACCTGGCCCCGGCCGGCCCGGTCTACCAGGCGGGCACCCTGTCCGGGAACCCGGTCGCCACCGCGGCGGGCCTGGCCCAGCTGCGCGGCTGCACCGACGAGGTGTACACGACGGTGGACCGGGTGGCCGCCGAGGTCTCCGGGCTGGTGTCGGAGGCGCTCACCAAGGAGGGCGTGGTGCACCGGCTGCAGACCGCCGGGAACATGTTCTCGGTGTTCTTCACCGACGCCGCCGTCACGAACTACGACGAGGCGAAGACCCAGGAGGCGTACCGTTTCACCGCCTTCTTCCACGCGATGCTCGCCGAGGGCGTCTACCTGCCGCCGTCCGCCTTCGAGTCCTGGTTCGTCTCGGCGGCCCACGACGAGCGCGCCCTCGAGCGGATCGCCGCGGCCCTGCCCGCCGCCGCCCGCGCGGCCGCCGCTGCCACGGCCTAGGGCGTGTCTTTCGGATCACGCCAGGCGGTCGCCGCCGGGGCACGCACTCCCCCAGCCTTCGGCCGGGGGTACCCCCACGCCGGCTTCTCGTCAGTCGCCGATGGCCCCCAGCCTGGCGGCCGGGAGGTGCCCCCACCGCATGGACTCCCTCCTCGGCGCCGCCGATGCACGCACCCCAACGACGCCCGCTGATCCGACGTGATCCGAAAGACACGCCCTGGCCACGCCCCAGTTCACCCCGATTCCCAGGAGTACCGAGAAGTGAGCGCCGAAGAGATCACCGTCGTCCACGTGATGCGGCACGGTGAGGTGCACAACCCGGAGGGCGTCCTGTACGGCCGCCTGCCGGACTACCACCTGTCCGAACTGGGCCGGCGGATGGCCGACCGGGTGGCCGAGGACCTGGCCGGCCGGGACATCACCCACGTGGTGGCCTCCCCGCTGGAGCGGGCCCAGGAGACCGCCGAGCCGATCGCGAAGGCGCACGGCCTGGAGGTCGCGGCGGACGCGCGGCTGATCGAGGCGGAGAACGTCTTCGAGGGCAAGACCTTCGGGGTGGGCGACGGCTCACTGCGCAACCCGGGCTACTGGAAGTACCTCACCAACCCGTTCAAGCCCTCCTGGGGCGAGCCCTACCTCGACCAGGTGGTGCGGATGATGGGCGCGCTCGGCGCCGCCCGGGACGCCGCGCGCGGGCACGAGGCGGTCTGCGTCAGCCACCAGCTGCCGATCTGGATCCTCCGCTCCTTCGTCGAGCGCCGCCGGCTCTGGCACGACCCGCGCAACCGGCAGTGCTCGCTGGCCTCGCTGACCAGCTTCACCTTCGAGGGCGACAGGATCGTCTCGGTCGGCTACCGCGAGCCGGCCCGCGACCTGCTGCCCGCGCACCTGGTGGGCAAGGGCCGCAAGGGCGACAAGCCGGTCGGCAAGAGCTTCGGCGCCTGAGCGGGCCCGGGCCCCGCGCGCCCCGCTCACGCCCCGCACGGACGGCGCGTAAGCGGTGCGTAAGTATGGGGTCGGACCGCCCGGCGCACGCCGGGCGGTCCGGTCCAGTCGCAGGTCAGGAGGGGTGCGACGCGCAAGGCAGGACCCCCCCGAACCCTCCCGGGACTCCATGCGAAACTTTTCACATGTCTGCCATGGCGCGCCCCCGTCCCCGTGTCGCCGCAGCCGCCGCCGCCACCGCCGCCGCCGCTGCGCTCGCCCTCACCGGCTGCTCCTCCTCGGGCTCGTCCAGCAGCGGTGAGAGCCAGCTGGGCTTCGTCACCGTCAAGGGCACCAACGTCTCCAAGGCCGAGGCCGGCCACCGCCAGGAGGCTCCGGACATCTCCGGCGAGACGCTGGACGGCGCCCAGGTGAAGCTCTCCGACTACCGGGGCAAGGTCGTGGTGCTGAACGTCTGGGGCTCCTGGTGCGGGCCGTGCCGGGGCGAGGCGGACGACCTGCAGCGGGTCTCGGAGAAGTACAAGGACCAGGGCGTCCAGTTCCTCGGCGTCAACACCCGGGACACCGAGAAGGCCAACGCCGTCCGGTTCGAGCAGGAGAAGGGCGTCACCTACCCGAGCATCTTCGACCCGGCCGGCACCCAGCTGCTGAAGTTCCCCAAGGGCAGCCTGAACCCGCAGTCCATCCCGACCACCCTCATCGTCGACCGCGACGGCAAGCTGGCGGCCCGGGCCGTCGGCGGCACGGTGGAGGACGCGCTGGAGTCGATCCTGCAGCCGGTGGTCGCGGAGCAGAAGCAGTGAGTGCCGCGCTCCAGCTGGCCGGCGCGCACCTGGCCGACACCACCACGACCGTCCAGAGCGGGGCGCTGCTGGTGGCCGCCCCGGTCGCGCTGGCGGCCGGGCTGGCGTCGTTCTTCTCGCCCTGCGTGCTGCCGCTGGTGCCCGGCTACCTCTCGTACGTGACCGGGTTCTCCGCCGCCGACCTCGCGGACGCCCGCGGCTCGCGGCGCGGCCGGATGCTGCTCGGCGTGGTGCTGTTCATCCTGGGCTTCACCGCGGTGTTCGTCTCCACCGGGGCGCTCTTCGGCTACTTCGGCCAGGAGCTGCAGGACTACAAGCGGACGATCAGCATCGTGCTGGGCTCGCTCACCGTGGTGATGGGCCTGGCCTTCATGGGCCTGGTGCCCGGGCTGAGCATGCGCGAGGTCCGCTCGCACCGCCGCCCGGCGGTCGGCCTGCTCGGCGCGCCGATGCTCGGCGTGGTCTTCGGCGTCGGCTGGACCCCGTGCATGGGCCCGACCCTCACCGCGGTGCAGAACCTCGCGCTCAACCAGGCCGACGCCCAGCGTGGCGCGCTGCTCACCACCTTCTACTGCCTCGGGCTGGGCGTACCGTTCATCCTGGCCGCCGTCGCCTTCCGCCGGGCGCTGGGCGCCTTCGGGTGGGTCAAACGGCACTACCCGCTCGTCATGCGGATCGGCGGCGGCATGCTCGTCGCGGTCGGTCTGCTGCTCGTCACCGGTGTCTGGGACTCGATGATGAGCGAACTGCAGACCTGGACCGCCGACTTCCGGATCGGAATCTGACCGTGAGCAACACCACGACCGAGACCGAGCCGCCCCAGGCTCCGGACGACGCGGCCGCCGAGCGGCTCAGCACCGCGCCGGTCGAGTCCGACGGACCGGCCGGCATGGGGGCGTTCGGCTGGGCGCGCTGGATGTGGCGCCAGCTGACCTCGATGCGGGTCGCCCTGATCCTGCTCTTCCTGCTCTCGCTGGCCGCCATCCCCGGCTCGCTGATCCCGCAGTACCAGAACGGCCAGGGCCAGCTGAAGGTCGAGGCCTGGAAGGCGCAGCACGCCACCGTCGCGCCCGTCTACGAGAAGCTCCAGCTGTTCGACGTCTACAGCTCGGTCTGGTTCTCGGCGATCTACATCCTGCTGTTCGTCTCGCTGGCCGGCTGCATCGTCCCGCGCACCTGGCAGTTCGTCGGCGTGCTGCGGGCCCAGCCGCCGGCCGCGCCGCGCAACCTGACCCGGATGCCGGTGCACGCGGCCTGGCGCACCGCGGCCGACCCCGACGCGGTGAACGCCGCCGCCCACCGGCTGCTGCGCAAGCGCGGCTTCCGCGCCAACCTGGCCGGCGGCTCGGTGGCCGCCGAGAAGGGCTACCTGCGCGAGGTCGGCAACCTGCTCTTCCACATGTCGCTGTTCGCCCTGCTCGGCGGTTTCGCCTGGGCCAGCCTGGCCTCCGGCACCGGCGGCAAGCTGATGGTCGAGGGCGAGGGGTACTCCAACACGATCACCCAGCTCGACGACTTCAACGGCACCCGCTTCTACGGCAACGAGGACCTCGACCCCTTCTACCTGAAGCTGGACGGCTTCACCGCCAAGTTCCAGGACAAGGGCGACCAGATCGGCGCCGCCCGGCAGTTCACCGCGAACGTCGAGTACTCGACGGGCAGCGACGCGTCGAAGCGCAGCAAGGGCACCATCGAGGTCAACCACCCGCTGGAGATCGGCGGCAGCAAGGTCTTCCTGATCGGGCACGGCTACGCGCCCGTCATCACCGTCCGCAACGGCAAGGGCGAGGTCGTCTACCAGGGCGCCACGCCGTTCCTCCCGCAGGACGGCAACCTGACCTCCACGGGCGTCGTGAAGGTCTCGGACTACGGCACCGGGCCCGACGGCAGCAGGACCCAGCTGGGCTTCTCCGGCTTCTTCCTGCCGACCGCCCCGCTGAGCTTCGAGGGCACCGGGCCGGTGTCCCTGTTCCCCGGCGACGCGGCCCCCGAGCTGGTGCTGAACGCCTTCGCCGGCGACCTCGGCACCGACTCCGGCCTGCCGCAGAACATCTACCAGCTGAACACCCGCAAGCTGACCCAGCTGACGCAGGACGACCAGCCCGCCAAGGCCCGGCTCAAGCCCGGCCAGGCCTGGGAGCTGCCGAACGGCTACGGCAGCGTCACCTTCGACGGCTACAAGCAGTGGGCCAGCTTCAACGTCTCGCACCGCCCGGGCAACTCGATCGCCCTGGCCGGTGCGGTGCTGGCGATCCTCGGTCTGATCGGCTCGCTGTTCGTGCAGCGCCGCCGGATCTGGGTCCGGGCGGTCGCCCTGCCCGGCGGCGGCACCCAGGTGGAGCTGGCCGGACTGGCCCGCAGCGAGTCGGCGAAGATCGCCGAGGAGCTGGCCGAACTCGCGGTGGACCTCCAGGACGACGCCCCGGCGTCGGAGGACGAGGACGGTACCGCACCCGGGGAGCCGGGTCCCGGAGGCCCGGGACCGGAGACCGCCACGGCCCCGGAAGCACCCCCGCAACCCGCAGCCCCTGCCGACCAGAACTCCAAGGAGTAGACGGTGCATCTCGCCTCGGGGGTCGACCCACAGCTGGCCGACCTCTCCAACAAGCTGATCTATTCGGCCATGGTGGTCTACACGCTCGCCATGTTCGCCCACATGATCGAGTGGACCTTCGGCAGCAAGGGCGCCGTCGCCGTCCGCTCGACGGAGCAGTCGGGCAGCCTGGCCGAGACCGTCGCCGCGGCGGACGCCAAGGGCACGAAGAAGGTGACCGTCACCGTCGCCAAGGCCGGCGGCGGCACCGCCACGCTCACCCGCACCGCCGTGGCGGGCGCGGGCGCGACGGTGGTCACCAGCGGGCGCGGCGCGGACGAGGAGGACGGCCCGGGCGCGGCCGGCACCAGCGACCGGGCCGACCTGGCCGGCCGGATCGCGGTCTCGCTGACCGTCCTCGGCGCGCTGCTGCACGCGGGCGGCATCGTCACCCGCGGCCTGTCGGTGTCCCGCTGGCCGTGGGGCAACATGTACGAGTTCTCCTGCGCCTTCGCCTTCGCCATGACGGCGGCGTACCTGGTGCTGCTGGCCGCGCGGAAGAACGTCCGCTGGCTGGGCCTGCCGGTCGTCCTCGCCGGGCTGCTGACGCTCGGCATCGCCACCACGGTGCTGTACACGGACTCCGAGCAGCTCGTCCCGGCGCTGCACTCGCCGTGGCTGGCGATCCACGTCTCCACCGCGATCTTCTGCGGCGGCGCCTTCTACGCGGCGTTCATCGCCACGCTGCTGTACCTCGGCAAGGACGCCTTCGACAAGCGGATGGCGGCCGGCCTGACCAGCGGCCCGCTGGGCACCCCGGCGTCGGTCTGGCGCCGCCTGCCGGCCGCGTCGACCTTCGACAAGCTGTCCTACCGGATCAACGCCCTGGTCTTCCCGCTGTGGACGTTCACCATCATCGCGGGTGCGATCTGGGCCGAGGCGGCCTGGGGCAAGTACTGGGAGTGGGACCCGAAGGAGACCTGGTCGTTCATCACCTGGGTCGCCTACGCCTGCTACCTGCACGCCCGGGCGACGGCCGGCTGGAAGGGCCGCAAGGCGGCCTACCTGGCGCTGGCGGCCTTCGCCTGCTGGCTCTTCAACTACTACGGCGTGAACATCTTCGTCACCGGCAAGCACTCGTACGCGGGGATCTGACCGGGGCACAGTCACCCACCGGCCCGGCTCTCCGCAGAAGGTGGCCGGGCCGAGGTGCGACAGGGGTAGTTCGTGCCGGCCGTCGGTGCCGGCACGGGGAGGAACGAGGAGGAAATCGCGCAATGGAGTGCGACGAGGTCATGCTGACCGTCCGAATCACCGCCGCCGAGCGCATGCTGCTCCGCCGGCTCGCCCAGGGACACCGCAGCGACGTGTCCGAGGTGGTGGCCGACGGCCTGCTGGACATCATCCCCGTGCTCAGCGCGCCGGGGGACGCCTACCGGCTGCTGGGGGCCCTCGCCACGCCGGCGCCGTGTGCGCTGACGGTCTGGCTGCCGACCCCGCTGGCCGACCTGCTGGTGCCCGGCGCGGCGCGGATCGCGCAGGTCACCGAGGTCCGGATCGATTCGGCCAGCGCGGCGCTGGGCGCGGCGCTGCGGCTCTGGCTGGCCCAGGACCCGGTCCGGCTGGCGGCCAACCTGAGCGTGATGCACGCCGGGCGGCCGTCGGCCCTGGTCGCCGCCTGACCGGCCGCCGGCGCGCGGGGCGCCGGCCGGGGCCGGACGGGCGTTGACCGTGTCCGGCCGGGGCCGGACACGGCTCAGCTGGCCAGCGGCAGTCGGGGGCCGCCCAGGACGGGCTCGGCGGGGCGGTCCTCGAAGGGCTCCCGCCGGGTGGGCACCGTCGGGCGCCCCGCCGGGCGGTCGGCCGGCCCGTCGGTGGGGCCGTCGGCGGGCCCGTCGATCGGCTCGGTGAGCAGCCGGCAGTCGGCGGCCGTGCGCCCGTCCTGGACCAGCAGCACCCGGACGGGCAGCCGGCGCCCGTCCGGCGCCTGCTCGTGGACGGCCCGGACGAGGCAGGGCCGGTCCAGCTCGATGTAGTGGTCGAAGGAGCTGACGAACTCGACCGGCACCACCGGTTCGGGGTGGCGGAGCCGCTGGGCGGCCTGCCGGGCGGCCTCCAGCATCAGCATCCCGGGCACGTGGTCCAGCGCGTGGTCGAAGAGCACCGGGTGCCGGGCGTCGGTGCGCAGCAGCCAGGTGTCGGGGCGCAGGGTGGGGCTCAGCACGACGTCCCCGGGGTGCGCGCGGCCGACCAGCTCGGGCGCGGTGGGCGCGGGCGGTGCGGGCGGCACGGCGCCCCGCGGCCCCGGGCCGCGCAGCCGTGCGTACGAGGCGGGGGAGACGACCCGCAGCTGCCCGGTGCCGTGGCCGACCGGACGGCCGGCGCGGGTGACCTCGGTGTGCACCCGCAGCGAGACGAGCCGCCCGTGCCGCATCCGGACGTCCTCGCAGCGGACCGCCAGCATCAGCGAGGCGGGTTCGTCGGTGACGGCGATGGTGCGCAGCCCGTCCGGGGCGAGGGCGTAGGAGAGGTCCTCCATGACGAACTGGTGGTCGCGCGGCACCCCGAATCCGGCGTGGCCGATCAGCAGTCCGGCCTGCCGAATCGTTTCGGCCAGCAGCAGCGGGTCGTGGTAGCGGTCACCGGGCAGCCGGTAGAAGCCGTGCAGCCGGGGCCACTGGGCGCCGAGGAGGAAGTCGTACGGGCCGGTGGCCTGCCAGCCGGTCAGGAACACCTCCGACACCGAGGTGCGGTGCACCAGGTGGCGGGAGACGGTCCGCTCGTGGAAGTCGTAGCCGGGACCGGGGTGGGCGTACGGACCGTGGAAGTCCGGCTCTACGATCAATGGCATGACGGGCCCTACTCCAGGGTGTCGGTCGAGCGGCCGGTACGGACGCTAGGCAAAACATACAGACCACCCGGTTTCTCTTCTGCGTCTGGGGTGGCTCCTGCCGCGCAGCCCGGCACAACCACGCTACCCGGCCCCTGGACTGGGGTAATGCCCGCCCGGGGGACGGCAGACCTTGGACGGGGGTCCTCCCCGCTGGACGGCGGGGTCGGTCAAGGGGCTAGATTAGATACCAACCATGCGGTTTCGGTCAGTGCCGTCCGCATGCGAGGCGTCGCCCCCCACCGGCGGCGCGCTGACAGCAGCCGGGCGGGGAGGGAACGCGCCCGGCCGAGTCCGGAGGGGCCCAGTGGTCAAGCAGGAACGCGCGGGGCGGACCAGGCAGGCGGTGCTGCTCGCCGCTGCGGACAGTTTCGCGAGCGTCGGGTTCGAAGCCGCCAGCCTGGTCGACATCAGCCGGCGGGCCGGGGTCAGCAAGGGCGCCCTCTACTTCCACTTCGTCTCCAAGCAGGCCCTCGCCGACGGCGTCCGCGCCGCGGCCGGGCGCGAGATCGGGTCGGCCGCGCTGCGCGCCCTGCGCACCGGCGATCCGGCGCTCCAGGGCCTGATCGACTTCTCGCACGAACTCGCCCGGCTGCTGCGCGAGGACGTCCTGGTCCGGGCCGGCGTGCGGCTCGGCCGGCAGGGCCCGCCGCGGGCCGGCACCCCGGACGACCTGCCCGGTACGGACGCCACCTGGCGCAGCCTCACGGCCGTCGTCCGGCGCCTGCTGGACCGCGCCGCCGAGGGCGGCGAGCTGCGTCCCGGTCTGGACCGGCGGGCCGCCGCCGAACTGCTCACCGCGGTCGCGGCCGGCCAGGTGCTGCTCGCCGCAGAGGAGCCGGACCGGCCGTGCTCGGAGGCCGTGGGGCGGCTCTGGGCGGCGGCGCTGCCGGCCCTGGTGGCGGCGGAGCGCTGCGGCGGCTACCGGCTCTGAGCCGCCGCCGGCAGCCGTGCCGTCCGGCGCGCCGTCGGGCGGGCGGGAGGCCGGGCCGTGAGGCCCGGGACCGGGCCGTCGATCCGTCAGGAGGGCACGCGCTCGGCGACGCTCAGCCGGGCCAGCGCGTGCGGCTGCACCAGGCCGGGCAGCACCAGCGTCCACAGGTCGGCCATCCGCTGGATCAGGTCCCGGCGGTCGGTCAGCACCTGGGAGCTCAGCTGGATCCCGGTGACGGCCCCGGTGATCACTCCGGCGGCCGCCGCGAGGTCCACGCCCGGGTGCAGGTCGCCGGCGTCGCGGGCGCGTTCCAGCAGCCCGCGGGCGACGTCCGACCAGCCCTGGTAGGCCGCGATCTGCGGCTGGGTGAAGCTGCCGTGCTCGATCGTCAGCCGGATGCTGCCACGCACCAGCGGGTCGTCCTGGAGGGCGTGGGCGAAGGCGTACCCGAGGTCGATCAGGGTCTGCACCGGGCTGTCCGAGGACGGCTGCCAGGTGGCGAGCCAGGCGCCCTGACCCTCGATGACGGCGAGTGCCAGCTCCTCCTTGGAACGGAAGTGGAAGTACAGCGCACCCTTGGTGACGCCGGCGCGATCCAGGATCTCGGACATGGTGGCGGCGGCGTAGCCCCGCTCGTCGAAGACCTCGGCCGCCGCGAGGAGTACCGCCTGGCGGGTCGCCAGCGCGCGGGCCTGCCTGGCCATCGCAGCCTCCCTGGATAGTTCTGGTAGCTCGGCAGCGGCCGATCCTATGGGGGCCGGCGGGGCGGCGGGCCGCATACCGTCCAGTAGGTATTCTACCGAGCCCGTTCGGGGCGGAACCGACCCCCGGTGGCACGGCACCGGAGGCCGCCGGAAAGGGGTGACGGCCGGCCACCCGGGTGGGGTGACCGGCCGTCGGCGGTGCCGTGGGCCGTCAGGCGGCCTGCTGCCAGCTGACCGGCGAGTAGTAGGCCGGGCGGCGGTCCAGCCGCTGCCAGGTGGCGATCGGCTCGACCAGGGCGGCCGCGCCGGCCTGCTGCGCGGCGGCGGCGCGCGCCATCAGCACGGCGGTGAGGGCGGCCAGCTCCTCGTCGGAGAGGGAGCCGCGGACGATGCGGACGAGGGGTTCGGCGGAAGCGGTCATTTTCTGGTTTCTCCCCCGGTGTCTGTGGTGTGGTGTCGCTCGGACGTGCGTGCTGCGGGACCGCGCTCGGCGCGGACGCTACATCGGCGGGTTGCCGTGCTTGCGGCTCGGCAGGTCGGCGTGCTTCGTGCGGAGCATGGCCAGGGCGGAGGCGACCACCTGGCGGGTCTCGGCGGGGTCGATGACGTCGTCCACGAGGCCGCGCTCGGCCGCGTAGTACGGGTGCATCAGCTCGCTCTTGTACTCCTTGATCTTCTGGGCCCGCATGGCGTCCGGGTCCTCGGCGCCGTTGATGTCGCGGCGGAAGATCACGTTGGCGGCGCCCTCGGCGCCCATGACGGCGATCTCGTTGGTCGGCCAGGCGTAGGAGAGGTCGGCGCCGATGGAGCGGGAGTCCATCACGATGTACGCGCCGCCGTAGGCCTTGCGCAGGATCAGCTGGATGCGCGGCACGGTGGCGTTGCAGTACGCGTACAGCAGCTTGGCGCCGTGCCGGATGATGCCGTCGTGCTCCTGGTCGACACCGGGCAGGAAGCCCGGCACGTCGAGCATGGTGACCAGCGGGATGTTGAAGGCGTCGCACATCTGGACGAAGCGCGCGGCCTTCTCGCTGGCGTTGATGTCGAGCACGCCGGCCAGCGACTGCGGCTGGTTTGCGATGATGCCGGTGACGTGGCCGTCGACCCGCGCCAGCACGCACAGCACGTTGGTGGCCCAGCGCTCGTGGACCTCGAGGTACTCGCCGTGGTCGACGATCTCCTCGATGACCTTGCGCATGTCGTACGGGCGGTTGCCGTCGGCCGGCACCAGGTCGAGCAGGGACTCGTTGCGGCGGTCGACCGGGTCGTCGTTGAGGACGGTCGGCGGCATCTCGCGGTTGTTCTGCGGCAGCAGCGACAGGAGGTAGCGGACCTCCTCGATGCAGGACTGCTCGTCGTCGTAGACGAAGTGCGAGACGCCGGAGACGCCCGCGTGGACGTCGGCGCCGCCGAGGCCGTTCTGGCTGATCTTCTCGCCGGTCACCGCCTGGACGACGTCCGGGCCGGTGATGAACATCTGCGAGGTCTCGCGGACCATGAACACGAAGTCGGTCAGCGCGGGGGAGTACGCGGCGCCGCCGGCGCACGGGCCGAGCATCACCGAGATCTGCGGGATGACGCCCGAGGCGCGGGTGTTGCGCTGGAAGATGCCGCCGTAGCCGGCGAGGGCGGTGACGCCCTCCTGGATGCGGGCGCCGGCGCCGTCGTTGAGCGAGACCAGCGGCGCACCGGCCGCGATGGCCATGTCCATGATCTTGTGGATCTTCTGCGCGTGGGCCTCGCCCAGCGCGCCGCCGAAGATCCGGAAGTCGTGCGCGTAGGTGAAGACGGTCCGGCCGTGCACGGTGCCCCAGCCGACGATGACGCCGTCGGTGTGCGGCTTCTTCGCCTCCAGGCCGAAGCCCTGGGCGCGGTGCCGGCGCAGCGGCTCGACCTCGCGGAAGGAGCCCTCGTCCAGCAGCAGCTCGATGCGCTCGCGGGCGGTCAGTTTGCCCTTCGCGTGCTGGGCCTCGGTGGCCTTCTCGCTGGGGCCGCGACGCACCTTCTCGCGGAGCTCGTGCAGCTCGGCGACGCGCCCGCGGGCGTCGGCCGGGACCTCGGGGACCTCGCCGCCCACCGGCGCCTCATGCACAACCGTCATCTCGAACCACTCCAAGGGTGAGGGAACTGTCCGACAGCCAACGTCTGCTGTGCCCCCGGCTGCGAATCACTTTCTTCACTTATGACTGTACGAGGGGCCGTGCGTTGGTTTCGGCGTCGATTCCGTACAAGGTCGGGTCCGTTTAGATGTCAGGCCTGCACAGAAGCGGCGGGGGCGAAGCCGGAGCGCTCGGTGTCCGTTCGAATACCGGGGGTTGTCGGGCAGATGATGGTCCGATGATCTGAGCGTGAAGAAAAGCGCAGGTCAGGGCCGTCGCTCAGTAATGTAGGGCGGCCGACTTGGGCCTCGCTCAAGCTCCGCTCAAGTCGGGTGCGGAGGCGGCCCCGATCCGTGCTAGGGGGCTCCCGGTCGTAGGGAAGCGCCAAAAACACTCCAGCCCACCCGGAACGTTCCGGGTGGGCTGTCCGAGGTAGCGGCCGGGCCTGCGCGATCAGCTCCTGCGGCCGTCGCCGGGCTCGTCGTCGTTGCGCAGCTCCTGCTCGCGGCGGCGGAGATCGGCCTCCCAGCGCTTCAGCATCTCCTCGTGCTCCTTGTCGCTCTTCTTCAACGAGGCGAGGAAATCGGGGTCGTCGTCCGGGGCGAGCGGCCGGCCGCCGCGCGGGGCCGACCGCTCGGGGCCGCCCGCATCCCCGTCGTACGGCCCCGCGAGCAGCGGACGGCGCTGCTTCCCGGCCACCAGCCAGGCGATCGGGCCGACCGGCGGGAACAGCAGCACCACCAGCACCCAGACCGGCTTGGGGAGGTGCTTCACCCCGTCCTCGGGCGTGGTCAGGCAGTCGATGAAGGCCCACACCCAGAGTGCGAGCGGAAGGACGATGGTCAGAAGAATCCTCAGCACGGTGGCTGTCTCCCCCGGCGGCGGTGGCGACGGGCGCCTTCCCGGGGCCCTTGACGGAGCCAGGCTATCCGGTGGCGGATACTGACAGGCATGGCATACGACGATCTCCGCTCCTTCCTCCGGGCACTCGACCGCGAAGGGGACCTCAAGCGCATCAAGGCAGAGGTGGACCCGCACCTGGAGATCGGCGAGATCGTCGACCGGGTCCAGAAGGCGAAGGGCCCCGCGCTGCTCTTCGAGAACGTCAAGGGCTCCTCGATGCCCCTCGCGATGAACGTCTTCGGCACCGAGCGGCGCCTCGCCAAGGCCCTCGGCCTCAAGGGCCCCGACGACATCTCCGAGAAGATCGCCGGACTGCTCAAGCCCGAACTCCCGCAGGGCTTCACCGGCTTCCGGGACGCCTTCGGCAAGCTCGCCTCGATGGCGCACGTGCCGCCCCGCAACGTGAAGGACGCCCCGGTCCAGGAGGTCGTGCTCACCGGCGACGACGTCGACCTGGACGCGCTGCCCGCCCTCTTCACCTGGCCGCAGGACGGCGGGTCCTTCTTCAACCTCGGGCTCACCCACACCAAGGACCCGGACAGCGGCGTCCGCAACCTGGGCCTCTACCGGCTCCAGCGGCACGACCGGCGCACCATCGGCATGCACTGGCAGATCCACAAGGACAGCCACAACCACGCCGCGAAGGCCGCGAAGCGGGGCGAACGGCTGCCCGTCGCGATCGCCTTCGGCTGCCCGCCGGCCGTCACCTACGCGGCCACCGCGCCGCTGCCCGGGGACATCGACGAGTACCTGTTCGCCGGGTTCGTCGCCGGCGAGCGGGTGCGGATGGTCGACTGCAAGACGGTCCCGCTGCAGGTCCCGGCCGACGCCGAGGTGGTCCTGGAGGGCTGGCTGGAGCCCGGCGAGATGCTCCCCGAGGGCCCGTTCGGCGACCACACCGGCTTCTACACCCCGCAGGAGCCGTTCCCGGCCCTGACGATCGACTGCGTGACGATGCGCCGCCGGCCGCTCCTGCAGTCCATCGTGGTCGGCCGCCCGCCGACCGAGGACGGCCCGCTGGGCAAGTTCACCGAGCGCTTCTTCCTGCCGCTGCTGAAGATCATCATCCCGGACATCGTCGACTACGACCTGCCCGAGGCCGGCGGCTTCCACAACTGCGTGATCGTCTCGATCGACAAGAAGTACCCCAAGCACGCCCAGAAGACGATGCACGCCATCTGGGGCGCCCACATGATGTCGCTGACCAAGCTGATCATCGTGGTGGACTCCGACTGCGACGTGCACGACTACCAGGAGGTCGCCTGGCGGGCCTTCGGCAACGTCGACTACAGCCGCGACCTCACCGTGGTCGAGGGCCCGGTCGACCACCTCGACCACGCCTCGTACCAGCAGTTCTGGGGCGGGAAGGCGGGCATCGACGCGACCCGCAAGCTCCCCGAGGAGGGCTACACCCGGGACGGCGGCTGGCCGGAGATGGTCTCCTCGGACCCGGCCACGGCCGCACTGGTGTCGCGTCGCTGGAAGGAGTACGGGCTGTGAGCACCGCCGCCGTCGAGACCCCCGGGCGCACGAAGGCCTTCCTGCGCCTGGTGATGATCGAGCACTCGGTCTTCGCCCTGCCCTTCGCCTACATCGCCGCGCTGACGGCCATGTTCCTCGCCGACAAGCGGGTGCACTGGGGCCAGCTGTTCGTCGTCACCGTCTGCATGGTCGGCCTGCGCACCTTCGCGATGGCCGCCAACCGGATCATCGACCGCGAGATCGACGCCCGGAACCCGCGCACGGCCTCCCGCGAACTGGTCACCGGGGCCGTCTCGCTGAGGACCGCGTACATCGGCTCGGCCGTGGCGCTGGTGGTGTTCCTCGGGGCGGCGGCGCTGCTCAACCCGCTCTGCCTGGCGCTCGCGCCGGTGGCCGTGGTGCCGATGGTCGTCTACCCGTACGGCAAGCGGTTCACCGACTTCCCGCAGGCCATCCTCGGTCTGGCCCAGGCGATGGGGCCGGTCGGCGCCTGGCTCGCGGTGACGGGCCGCTGGTCCTGGGACGCGGTGGTCCTCGGCGTGGCGGTCGGCGTCTGGATCGGCGGCTTCGACCTGATCTACGCCTGCCAGGACGTCGAGTCCGACCGCCACGGCAACGTGCGGTCGGTCCCGGCCCGCTTCGGCGTCCCGGCCGCGATCCGCGGCGCACGGGCGTGCCACCTCGTCACCACGCTCCTGCTGGGCTGGTTCGGGGTCCTGACGCACGCCGGACCGGCCTTCTGGATCGGTCTGGTCGTGGTGGTGGGCGCGTTCCTGTACGAGCACACCATCGTCAAGCCGAACGACCTGTCGCGGCTCAACCGGGCGTTCTTCCAGACCAACGGCTTCGTGGGCATCTCGCTGTTCTTCTTCGCCCTGGTGGACCTGGTCGTCCGCGGACTCGGCGTCTGACGCCCCGCCGGGCGGCCGCCGGGACGGGGCGGCTCACCGGAACAGCGCGGCGTGGTCGGCGGCCCAGGTGCGGAAGCTCCGGGCAGGCCGGCCGGTGACGTCCCGGACGGTCGTGGTGACCGGATCCGGGTCGGTGAGGCGGGCCTGGACGAGGTCCAGCGCGGCGTCGGCCTCCGCCGGGGGCCGGCCGGCGGCGAGCATGCGCCGGCGGGCCGTCCCGCGGGGGACCTCCTCCCACCGTGCCGGGCGGCCGGCGGCCTCCCCGATGATCCGCACCTGCTCCGCCTGGGTCGGCGCCCCGGGGCCGGTGAGCAGGTGGCGGGCGCCGTCGTGGCCGTCGTCGAGCAGGGCGCGGACGGCGACCGCCGCGACGTCCCGCTCGTCGACCGGGTGGAGCCCGGCCGCACCGCCGTAGCCCTGCACGGCACCGCCGGTCCTGATCTCCTCCGCCCACCGCAGCGCGTCCGCCGCGAAGCCGTACGGCCGCAGCGCGGTGTGCCGCACCCCGCTGCCCGCGAGGAGCGCCTCGACCTCCCCGGCCGGCCCCCGCGGGCCCGCCCCTGGCGCGTCCCGGACGGCGGCCGAGGAGAGCTGCACCACCCGCCCGACCTCGCCGGCCAGGGCCGCCACCGCCCCGGCCGCGCCCTCGGCGGTCGGGAGGGGCCAGGCCAGGAAGGCCGCGTCGATGCCGCGCGCGGCGGCCCGCAGCGAATCCGGATCGAGCAGGTCCCCCTGGACGTGTCCGCGCTGCCGCGCCCGGTCGCCGCGCCGGGTCAGGGCCCGGACCCGCACCCCGGCGGCCGCGAGCTGCAGCACCAGGTGGCGTCCGACCGCCCCGGTGGCGCCGATCACCAGGACGGACGTCACATCGTCAGTTCGCTTCTCCGTCATGCCTCGACGGTAGGCGAGCCGCATGAGAGGCCCAATGCGCACGGGTCTCCCGTCCATGCGTCATCGTCTACGGCGCGCCTGCGGGGCCCGCCGGGGCCGGGGAGCCGGGGCCCGGGTGGGGCCGCGGGCTGCGCGGAGGCGGTCAGGCGCTGCGGCGGCGGCGCGCGGCGAAGAGCGCGCCGAGGCCGCTGACGAGCAGGGCGGCGGCGCCCGCGGCGGTCGTGAGGACGCCGTCCGACCCGGTGTGCGCGAGCTCGCCGCCCGCCAGCCGGGCGGTGCCGGCGGTGGTGCCCGTGGTGGCGCCGGTACCGGTGGTGGCGGCGTCGTCCGCGGAGGCGGCGGTGAAGCCGGCCTTGACGGCGCTGCCGGTGCCGGGCGCGGTGGAGAGGTCGACCCGGAATCCCTGCGGGCCGACGTACGCGGGCATGTACTGGCCGCCCTCGCCGAGGACGACCACCCCGTGGACGTAGGACGCGCCGATCGCGGCACCGGCGGTGAACGCCAGCCGGACGTGCTTGGTGACGGATGCTCCGGCCGCCAGGTCCTTGCCGTCGGTGAGGTGGTAGGTCAGCGGGCCGGTCGACTGGCGGCTCGGGGTGCCGGTGACGTCCTGCCAGCCGCCGTCGGCCTTCTGCACCTGGAGGGTGCTCTGCTGGTCGGCCTGCACCACCAGGGAGGCGTCGTCGTAGGCGGAGGCACTGGGGTTGGTCGCGGTGACGTCGAACTCGACCGGGGCGCCGCCGATGACGGCGCTGGTCGGCGCGTTCTTGACCTGCACGGCGAGGGCCTTCAGCGCCACGTCCTTGGTGCTCTCGGCGACGACGGTGTTCGCGGAGTCCGCGATCGCGGAGTAGAGCTTGACGGTGCTGCTCTGGCTGGCCCAGTCGTTGTTGAGCGGGGCGGCGAGGCGCAGCTGGAGGGTCCTGCTGGCGCCGGCGGCGACCGTCACGCCCGGGATCTCCCCGGAGAAGTCGACGGTCTTGTCGCCCAGCGCGAAGTTCAGCGTCACGGGCTTCCAGGTGCCGTCGGCGTCGCGGTACTCGAGGGTGATGCGGTCCTTCGAGCGGGCCCACTGGTTGCTGGCCTTCAGCTTCAGCGTGAACGAGGCGTCGGTGCCGCCCGGGTTGGTGACGGTCTCGGTGAACTCCACCGGACGGCCGCCGTTGCCGATCGAGGCCGGCTCCTGGACGGTCAGCGAGGGCTTGGCGGCGACCGGGGCGGCGGTGACGTCGACCGCGACGAACTGGGGGCCGATGACGAGGGGCATGAACGCGCCGCCCTCGCCGAGCATGGCCCACGGGTGGATGTACTCGGTGCCGGGCGCGGCGTCGGCGGTGAAGGCGATGCGGACGTGCTTGGTGAAGGAGGCGCCGGCGGCGAGGGTCCGGTCCTCGGTGAGGTGGTAGAGGACCCGGCCGTTGTCCTGCGGGGTGCCGGTGACGGTCTCCCAGCCGCCGTCGGCCTCCTGCACCTGGAAGGTGCTGTTCCGGGTGGCCTCCACGACCTTGGAGACGCCGGTGTAGCCGGACGCGCTGGGGTTGGTGACGGTGACGTCGAACTCGACCGGCGCACCGCCGGCGACGGCGCTCGTCGGCGCGCCCTTGACCTGCAGGGTGAGGGCCTTGGCCACGACCTCCGCGGTGCTCTCGGCGAGGACGGCCTTCGCCTGGTCCAGGACGGCGGAGCGGAGCGTGACGGGCGCGTCCTGGTTGCCCCAGGCGTTGTGGAGCGGGGTGGCCAGGCGCAGCCGGACCGTCCGGGTGGCGCCGGCGGCGACGGTCAGCCCGGGGACCTCCCCGCCGGAGCCGAGGGGCTTCCAGGTGCCGTCGGCGTCGCGGTAGTCGACGGTGATGCCCTTGGCGGGGGCGGCGGGGCTGCTCGCGTCGACCCTCAGGGTGTACGAGGCCGCGGCGTCGCCGGGGTTGGTGACGGTCTCGGTGAACTCGACGGGCTCGCCGCCGTGGCCGATGGACGCGGGGGCGTTGACGGTCAGCGCGGGCTTGCCGGCCTCGGCGGTCTTGGCGGCGGGCTTGTCGGCCGGCTTCTCGGCGGGCTTCTCCGTGGCGGCGGCGGAGGCCGCGGCGGTCGGCTCGGCGGCCGGGGTGGCGGTCGGCTCGGCCGGGGCGGTGACCGCGGCCGGGGCGTCGGCGGCGTAGGCGGCCGGGGAGGCGACCACGGCACCGGTGGCCAGCAGCACGCCGAGGGTGGCGGCGGTGAGGACGGTGGAGCCGGAGCGGCGTGCGCGCACGACGGACATTCTGAATACCCCCAGGGTGTTGCACCGTCGGCGTTCCGTCGCCGGCCGGCAAGCTCGGTAGGTGCCGGACGCGAGGTTCGGGGGTGGTGCCCCCGGCGTCACCCGCAGTCCGGCCCGGCGGGCTTCCCCGCCGCTCACTCCCATAGACGTGCGGGGCCCGCGGGGGTTGCAGGGAAGGTCGAAGATTTTTCCGGGAATCCTGGAGAGGGCCCTGACCTGCGGTTCCGTGCCCGCTCGGGGTGGTCTCAGTGCAGCGACAGCTCGTCTCCGACGCTCAGCCGCCCCGGGGAGGCGACCTCGGCCAGCGCGTCGAGCCGGCCGTCGTGGGCGTGCACGAGGGCCTTGAGGATCTCGGGCGCGTGCGGCAGCCCGGGCTGCGGGGCTCCGGTCATCGCGCAGCGCTCGCTGGACCGGACGAAGCCCAGCCGCACCCCGGCGCCGCCGAGCCCCTCCCGGCCGAACCAGCCGTCCTCGACGAACGGCGGGGTGCCGGGCGGGGTCCGCAGCACGATGTTGGGGCGGAACCGCCGCTCGTCGACCGCGGTGAACGGGACGGCCTCGCGGACCCAGTCCAGGGTGGCGGTGGTGAGCACGCTGACCGGCAGCTGGTCGAAGTGCGAGACGGCGTCCTCGCGGGCCAGCTCGACGTCCTCGCGCTGGAGGTAGGCCCGCAGGAACGCGCCGGGCTCGGTGACCGGGCGTCCGAGCGGGTCGAACAGCTCGGGTCCGTCGATCCGGTGGCCGAGGCGGGCGGAGAGGCGGAGCAGGCCGTCCACCCGGCGGAACCGGCGGGTGCTCTTGCCCGAACCGAGTCTGCCGTCGCCGTCGCGGACGGCGTAGAGGCGGTCGCCGGCGAGGCCGCGCTCGTCCACCTCGACGGAGTCGAGCCGCTCGCCGCCGGTGGACTTCACGGGGTAGCGCCAGAGTCGCTCGATCACTCCGATGATCTCAGCCATGGCCGGACAGCGTAGCGGCGGCGCCGGGGGATGGTCTAGACCAAGTCCGTTGGGGGGTGCGGTCGGAGGCGTCTCAGCCCAGCCGGGCCACCGCCCGGACCGGCGCGCCGTCCGCCGCCACCAGGCGCAGCGGGAACAGCGACACCTCCACCGGCAGACCGGCCTCCTGGGCGGCCAGCAGCGGCCGCAGGTCGGTCAGGTTCTCCGCGATCACCCCGCCGCCGGGCGCCCCCAGCAGCACGCGGTGCGCGGCGAGGGTCGGCTCGTCGGCGGGCCGGTCGTGCTCGTCGGCGAGGTCCGCGAGCAGCGCCGCCACCGCCGGGTCGCCCGGGCCCGGGTCGGGGGTGGGGTCGACGCTCAGCGCGTCCACCCCGACGGTCCGCACCCCGGCGGCGACGATCGCCCCGGCGGCCTCCGGCGTCAGGGCGGGGTGGGCCAGGTAGGCGTCGGTGCCCCAGTGCCGGGCCCACCCGGTGGCCAGCAGCAGGACGGACCCCTCGCCGACCCGCTCCAGCGCGGGCGCCAGCAGGTCGGGGGTGACGGCCGCCCGCGGCTCCAGCCCGCGCAGGTCGGCGAGCACCGCCGGGCCGGTGAACCGCTCCAGCGGCAGCCCGTCCAGGGTCGGCCAGGTGACGTCCACGTGGTACGGCGCGTCCACGTGCGTCCCGGACTGCGAGCCCAGGTGCAGGGCCAGCACGTTCACCCCGGCCGTGGCGGTGGTGAGCGCCGGCTCCAGCAGGACGGTCGGGTCGCCGGGGTAGACCGGCATCGCGGTGGTCACCTGATGGGTGAGGTCGACGAGGGTCGCTGCCATGCGCCCATCCTCCCAGGGACGCCCGCGGATGCGGCCGGGGCGGGTGCGGCCGGATAGAAAGGGGCCATGGGAACAGCGAAGCGTCAGCCGTGGGTGGTCGGGGTCTCGGGCGCGTCGGGGACGCCGTACGCGGCCTCGGTGATCCGGGCCCTGCTCGACGCCGGGGAGCCGGTGGACCTGATCGTCAGCCGGGCCGCCCGGCTCACCATCCTCGACGAGACCGGCATCTCCTTCCGGGACGCCCACTGGCGCACCGACCTGGCCGCCTGGCTGGGCCTCGACGAGGACCGGGCGGGCCTCCTGGACGACGTCCGCTACTGGCCCGCCGGGGACTTCGCGGCCGGCCCGTCCAGCGGCTCCTACCCGGCCAGGGGCATGCTGGTGGTACCGGCGACCACCGGCGCGGTGGCCGGGATCGCGCTCGGCCTGAGCAAGGACCTGCTGCAGCGGGTGGCGAGCGTCACCCTCAAGGAGCGCCGCCCGCTGGTCGTCTGCGTGCGCGAGACACCACTCAACGGGGTGACGTTGAAACACCTGGTGGAACTCGACGCGCAGGGCGCCGTGGTCCTGCCCGCCTCGCCCGGTTTCTACGCCGGCGGCTCCACCGTGCGCGAACTCGTCGATTTCGTGGCCGGCCGGGTGCTGGACGCGGTCGGCGTACCGCATTCCCTGTACCTGCGCTGGGAAGGGGAGTTGGGAGCGGCGGCTCGCCGGGCCGGCGGGAACGGCAGTGCGTCGGCTGAGGGGGAGTGAGGAGACCGAAGGCGGGAGAGTATCTTCTCTGCGATACCCGGGTTGTTCCGCGCATGGCGCCTTTGAATCCGGATAATGATCTGTGGGTCTGGTGAGGTTCGGAAGGACGCGGACGGTATATGGACACGGTGGACAGACAGCTCATCCAGGCGCTCCGGGAGAACGGACGGGCGTCCTACGCCGAGCTGGGCCGGCTGGTGGGCCTCTCCGGCCCGAGCGTCACGGACCGGATCAACCGCCTCGAGCAGGCCGGCGTCATCACCGGCTACCGCGCGACGGTCAACCCGGCCTCGCTCGGCTTCGGGGTGACGGCCCTGATCGGCCTCCAGCTGACCGACGCGGCCGACCACGAGGACGTCGCGTTCCGGCTGAAGGACCTCAACGAGGTCGAGGACTGCTGGTTCATCGCGGGTGACGACTCGTACATGCTCAAGGTCCGGGTGGCCGACGTGGCCGGCCTGGAGTCCGTGGTGAAGCGGATCTCCGGCACGAAGGGCGTGGCCCGCACCCGGACCACCGTCGTACTCTCCACCAAGTGGGAGAACCGGGTGAGCGACCTCCCCCCAGAAGGAGAGTGACGTCATGGCACTGGTCGGACTGGAGGAGCTGCGCGCGGCCCGGCAGCGGATCGCGGGGGTGGCCGTGCGCACCCCGCTGGTCCCCGCCCCCTGGGCGGCCGACGGCGGGCGCAGCCTGTGGCTCAAGCCCGAGAACCTCCAGCCGACCGGCGCCTTCAAGACCCGTGGCGCCTACAACCGGCTGGCCGCGCTCACCGAGGACGAGCGGGCCCGCGGCGTGGTCGCGCAGTCCAGCGGCAACCACGCGCAGGCCGTCGCCTACGCGGCGGCACTGCTCGGGATCAAGGCCGTCATCGTGATGCCGGACACCTCCCCGGCCGTGAAGGTGGAGTACACCCGCGGGTTCGGCGCCGAGGTGCTCCTGGTGTCGCCGGAGGAGCGGGACACCGTGCCCGGCGAGCTCGCCGAGCGGCACGGCTACGTCTGGGTGCCGCCGTACGACGACCCGTACATCATCGCGGGCCAGGGCACGGTCGGCCTGGAGATCGCCGAGGACGCCCCGGCCGGGCTGGACACCGTGCTGGTGCCGGTCAGCGGCGGCGGCCTGATCTCCGGGACGGCGGCCGCGCTCAAGCTCACCCGTCCGGGTGTCCGGGTGGTCGGCGTCGAGCCGGAGCTGGCCGCCGACGCCCGGGCCAGTCTGCGGGCCGGGCGCCGGCTCGCCTGGCCGGTCGCCGACACCTACCGCACCATCGCGGACGGGCTGCGCACCCCGTCGGTCGGCGAGCTGCCCTTCGAGCACCTGACCGCGTACGTGGACGACATCGTCACCGTCACCGAGGACGAGATCCGGGCCACCGTCGCCCTGCTGGCCCGCCGCGGCCGGCTGGTCGCCGAGCCCTCCGGCGCGGTCGCCCCGGCGGCCTACTTCCACCGAGCCGACGAGACCGGGGGCCGGACGGTGGCCGCCGTGGTCAGCGGCGGCAACATCGAGCCCGCCCTGCTCGCGGAGCTGCTCTCGACCTGATCCCCGGGCCGGCGGAGCGCCGCGGTGAGACGCGTCGTCCCGCGGTCGGAGCGGCCCGGAGCTGCGGCCGTCAGGTGACGTACGCTCGTTCCGGCAAGGAACCGAAGTCGGAGGAGGCGGGGCACCGCATGGACGCAGGGCTCAAGCGCGAGCTGGAGGCGAAGGTCTACGCGGGTGAGCGGCTGACCCGCGAGGACGGGATCGCGCTCTACGAGAGCGACGACCTGGCCTGGCTGGGTGGCCTGGCCCACCACGTGCGGACGCGGAAGAACGGCGACGTCGTCCACTTCAACGTCAACCGCCACCTCAACATGACCAACGTGTGCAGCGCGTCCTGCGCGTACTGCTCGTTCCAGCGCAAGCCGGGCGAGAAGGACGCGTACACGATGCGCATCGAGGAGGCCGTCCGGCTCGCCAAGGCGATGGAGAGCGACTCCCTCACCGAGCTGCACATCGTCAACGGCCTGCACCCGACGCTGCCCTGGCGCTACTACCCGCGCTCGCTGCGGGAGCTCAAGGCGGCCCTGCCGAACGTCTCGCTGAAGGCCTTCACCGCGACCGAGATCCACTGGTTCGAGAAGATCAGCGGTCTGTCCGCGGACGAGATCCTGGACGAGCTGATCGACGCCGGTCTGGAGTCGCTGACCGGCGGCGGCGCGGAGATCTTCGACTGGGAGGTCCGCCAGCACATCGTCGACCACGACACCCACTGGGAGGACTGGTCGCGGATCCACCGCCTCGCGCACGCCAAGGGACTCAAGACGCCCTGCACCATGCTGTACGGGCACATCGAGGAGCCCCGCCACCGGGTGGACCACGTGCTGCGGCTGCGCGAGCTGCAGGACGAGACCGGCGGCTTCCAGGTGTTCATCCCGCTGCGCTACCAGCACGACTTCCACGACTCCAAGGACGGCGTCGTGCGCAACAAGCTGATGGCCCGTACCGAGATGGCCACCGGCGCCGAGGCCCTGAAGACCTTCGCCGTCTCCCGGCTGCTCTTCGACAACGTCCCGCACGTCAAGGTGTTCTGGGTGATGCACGGCGTGACCACCGCCCAGCTGGCGCTCAGCCACGGCGCCGACGACATGGACGGCTCGGTGGTCGAGTACAAGATCACCCACGACGCGGACAACTTCGGCACCCCGAACAAGCTCGGCCGCGACGACCTGCTCGACCTGATCCGCGACGCCGGCTTCCGCCCGGTGGAGCGGAACACCCGCTACGAGGTCATCCGCGAGTACGACGGACCGGACCTGACGCGCCGCGAGACCCCGCAGGCGATGCGTCTCTGACCGTGCCCCACCCCCGCCGCCCCGGCCGTTCCACGGCCGGGGCGGCGGCTTCTTCACCGCCTCCGCACGCGCCCCGGGTTTACCAACGGGTACGGCGTTTGGCAGGATCGACCGTATGTCCGGTTCACATCGCGCCACCGCGTACCCGTCGTACGAGCCGATGCCGGAGCCGGTGTACGAGGCGCCACAGCCCTCCCACCAGGACTACGGGGCGTACCAGCAGCCGGTTCAGCAGGGCCACGGCAACTACCGGCCCAACCCGCAGGACGGCTACTTCGAGGCCTACGACCAGCCGTTCCGGCCCCACCCGGCCGGCCACGCGGCGCAGGCCGGCACCGCCCAGCAGTACGCGTACGGCGCCGGGCCGGGCTACGGCCAGCAGAGCGGCTACGAGGCGGCGTACGAGGCCGGTTACGAGGCGCCGTACGGCGCTGGCTACGACCCGGAACCGGTGTACCTGTCGGAGCCCTTCGCCGGGTCGGAGCCGGTGCACCCGGCGGAGTCCTTCCCCGCACCGGAGTCCTTCCCCGCACCGGAGTCCGCCCCGCCGGCGGACCCCTCCCTCGGACCGGTGTCCGTTCCGCTCGCCGCCGAGGCCCCCGCGGGCTCCCGGGCGGCCGCCCGGGGCCGGCGTCGCAAGGCCAAGCAGAAACGACACGGCAAGGCCGTGATGGCCGGTACGGCGCTGCTGGTCGCGGCCGCCGCCGGCTGGTACACCGTCGGCCAGGAGGGCGCCAAGCCCGGCGTCACCGCCGCCGACGGCCCCGGCCCGGAGGGCGTCAGCACGCCCGACCAGCCGTCACCGGGCGTGGCCGCCGCCCAGCCGGCCGCCGCCCAGGCCGCCGCCGACCGGCAGAACACCGACCCCGCCGCCGCCCGCAGCCAGGCCCGCGCGGACACCTCGGTCGCCGCTATACCCGGCCTCGGCGCTTCGTTCACCGCGAAGATCCCCGCCGAGACCACCCAGGTCGTGGTCGCCTCCGGTCAGGACAAGGGCACCGACAAGAACAGCGTCACCCTCTGGACCCGCACCCCGGAGGGCCGCTGGCTGGCCGGCGAGACCTGGCAGGGCCACAACGGCAAGAACGGCTGGACCACCGACCACAGCGAGGGCGACCTGCGCAGCCCGATCGGCGTCTTCTCGCTCACCGACGCCGGCGGCCGCAACGCCGACCCCGGCAGCAAGCTCCCGTACGACAAGGACCCGAGCTTCGTGGTCTCCGGGACCGGCTTCTTCGGGGACCAGCTGGCCGGCTCCTTCGACTACGTGGTCGCGATCAACTACAACCGCGTCCCCGGCAACTCCCCGCTCGACCCGCGCCGCCCGATGGGCGCCAAGAAGGGCGGCGGCATCTGGATCCACGTCGACCACGACGGCCCCACCCACGGCTGCGTCTCCATCCCGGAGGACAAGATGGCCGAGCTGATCCGCACCCTGGACCCGGCGGCCCACCCGGTGATCGTGATGGGGGACGCCACCTCGCTGGCCGCCTGAGCCGGCCCCGGGGGCCCTCCGGGCGCCCGCCCCCCGCCGCGGTGCCGGTGACGGCCCGGAGCAGAGGTCAGGCGCCGCAACGCCCCTTGTCAGTCCCCTACAGATCGCGGGGGCGGACCTTGTAGCCGGTCGCGCCCCGCTGACCAGTGAGTAACCCGGTTCCATGGCAGTATGAGCGGTTCGCGCATTGTGGCACTAGGCCACTACCAGCCCCCCAAGGTCCTCACCAACGACGACCTGGAGGCGCTCGTCGACACCAACGACGAGTGGATCCGCAGCCGGGTGGGCGTCAGAACCCGGCACGTCGCCGAGGGCGAGACCCTGGTCGACCTCGCCACCGAGGCGGCGCAGAAGGCGCTCGCCAACAGCGGCCGCACGGCCGAGGAGATCGACCTGGTCGTGGTCGCCACCTGCACCGCGATCGAGCGCAGCCCCAACACGGCGGCCGCGGTCGCCGCCAGGCTCGGCGTCCGGGCGCCCGCCGCCTACGACATCAACACCGTCTGCTCCGGCTTCTCGTACGCCCTCGCCACCGCCGACCACGCGATCCGGGCCGGTGCGGCGCGGCGCGCCCTGGTCATCGGCGCCGAGCGGATGTCCGACACGCTCGACTGGACCGACCGCACCACCTGCGTGATCTTCGGCGACGGCGCCGGCGCCGCGGTGGTCGAGGCCCAGGAGGAGGGCGCCGAGCCCGGCATCGGGCCGGTGGTCTGGGGCTCGGAGCCGGAGAAGGGCGACGCCGTCGTCATCACCGGCTGGGACCCGGTGATCAGCCAGCAGGGCCAGTCGGTGTTCCGCTGGGCCACCACGCAGCTCGCCCCGCTGGCCCGCCAGGCCTGCGAGCGGGCCGGGATCGACCCGTCGGAGCTGAAGGGCTTCGTGCCGCACCAGGCCAACCTGCGGATCATCGACGCGATCGCGGGCAAGCTGGGCCTCGCCGACGCCGTGGTGGCCCGGGACGTGGTCGACTCCGGCAACACCTCGGCGGCCTCCATCCCGCTGGCCTTCTCCAAGCTCGTCGAGCGCGGCGAGCTGAGCCCGGGCGACCCGGTCCTGCTGTTCGGCTTCGGCGGCGGCCTCGCCTACGCGGGGCAGGTCGTGCGCTGCCCGTAGGGGCTGTCTTCCGACCCCGGGCCGGCCCCGCGCGACATGCCGGTGGGCGGGCACCCTGTGTGAGGGGTGCCCGCCCACCGGCATGTCTGGCGCGCTTGCGGTACGTCGGCGGACCTCCCCCGAGGACACGGCCGCCGTCCGTCGGTCCCCGGACAGGAGGCCGGGACTGCGCGCGGAGCGGATGATCTGTCGGGCGGACGGTCTACTTGGGCGGCTTCTTGCCGGTGACGCCCAGGTACACCAGGGGAGCGAGGTTGGGCTTGAGGTCCTTGACCTTGACGCCCCAGGAGGTGAAGGCCTTCTGGTGCTCGGCCGCCGAGGCGAGCAGCGAGACCAGGGCCCCGGCTACGGCGTTCGGGTCGAGCGACTTGTCGGCCTGACCCTTCGCCTGGAGTTCCTTGACGGCCTCCGCGAGTGGCTTGGCGACCGCGTTGAGGACGGTCATGCGGATCTTGAAGAACCGCTTGTCCCCTTCGGCGGCACCGAGCGTGACCACTCGGAGAATGGCGTCGTTCTTGCGCCAGAAGGCGAGGAATCCGTCGACCAGTTCTTCCGAAGTGGTCGGGCCGGACTTCCCTGCCCAGGACTTTCCGGCCACCAGCTCTTTGAGGGTGTCGGCGTCCTTGGCCATTTCCTCGGCGATTTCGAGGACAGCGCCCTCGACATCCGGGAAGTACTGGTAGAAGGTCGCGGGGGAGGTACCCGCCATACGGGCGACGTCGATGACCTTGACGTCCCGATACGGCGACGTGCTGAGCATCTCGCGGAGGCAGTCGAGCAGCTTCTGCCGCGTCTCCTGTCCGCGTCGCCCGGCGACGCGACCGTCGACGGTGCGAACTTGTCCTGTCATGCCGTCAGCTTACCGTGGCACGATCTTGGCGCGATTCGGTGATGCGACTATTACTCCGCACGGGGGGTTGCTATAGGGGCATGAACCGCTCCGGACGGATATTCACCCGGCCCCCGGGGCGCTGTTTGAAGCCCCCCCGTGTGCTTTTGACCCCATAGCGTGACGGCGAGTCCGCTGAGGGGTGGTCGAGTGACAGAGCGTGACGACGTCCGGTCCCGGGAGATCCGTACCGGGAGGGGGTGTCCGCGGGGCCGGACGCAAGCCGCGGCCGGAGCGGGCGTCAGAATCCGGCCGTTCCGTCACCGGTGACCGGACGGCGGTCGCCACGGGGCGGCCGGCCGCCCCGGGCGGGGGAGGTTGGAGTTGCAGCGGGCGGCGTTGGAGAATCGGGTCCGGCACCACGCGGCGGGTGCGGAAAACGGGGAGGTGGCAGCGGAGTGGACCAGCTGACGGCGCACGATCCGAGGCGGATCGGGCCCTTCGAGGTGCTGGGGCGGCTCGGCGCGGGTGGGATGGGGCTGGTCTACCTGGCGCGCTCCGCCTCCGGTCGAAGGGTGGCCATCAAGACCGTCCGGGGGGAGCTGGCCGAGGACGAGCTGTTCCGCGTCCGCTTCGCGCGGGAGATCGAGGCCGCCAAGACGGTCGGCGGCTTCTACACCGCGGCCGTGGTGGACGCCGACGCGGACGCCCGGGTGCCCTGGCTGGCCACCGCGTACATCCCGGCCCCCTCCCTGGAGGACCTGGTCGAGGAGTGCGGGCCGCTGCCGGTGGACGCCACCCGCTGGCTGGTCGCGGGCATCGCCGAGGCGCTGCAGTCCATCCACGCGGCCGGGCTGATCCACCGCGACCTCAAGCCGTCCAACGTGCTGGTGGTCGAGGACGGCCCGAAGGTGATCGACTTCGGCATCGCGTCCGGCGTCTCCAGCACCCGGCTCACCATGACCAACGTCGCGGTCGGCACCCCCGCCTACATGTCCCCCGAGCAGGCCCGGGACAGCCGGAACGTCCGGGGCGCCAGCGACGTCTTCTCGCTCGGCTCGCTGATGGTCTTCTGCGCCACCGGGCACCCGCCGTACCGCGGCTCCAACCCGGTCGAGACGGTGTTCCAGCTGCTGCGCGAGGAACCCGACCTGTCCGGGATGCCGCCGGAGCTGATGGACCTGGTCCGCGCCTGCATGCGGCCCTCGCCCGAGCACCGGCCCACCCCGGCGCAGATCCAGACCGAGCTGGCCCCGCACCTGTTCTCCCGCGACGACGCCTCCGGCGAGGCCGGCGACTGGCTCCCGGCCAACGCGCTGGAGCTGATCGAGCGCAAGCGCGGCCGCCGCCAGCCGGCCCCGCCGCCCCGCGGCGGGCAGCCGCCGGTCGGCCCGCCGCAGCCCCCGGAGCCGCCGCGGGGCGGCCCCCAGCAGCCGTCGCACCAGCCGCCGCAGCCGCACCAGCAGGTGCCGCCGCAGCGCCCCGGCCTGGACGACCCGCGGACCCACCCGGGCGGGCGGCACCTGCCGCCGGCCGGGCCGGTGCACGCCGGACCGCAGCCCGGCCGGGCCGCCGACGGCGAGATCCCGACCGCGAAGATCGCCTCCCCGAACAAGCACCGGGCGCCCGGTGGCGGGGCCGTCGAGGTGCAGCTGTCCGGCGCCTCGGTGCGGATAGGCCCCGGCCCCCGGGCCGAGCACGAGCAGACCGGCCCGGGAACGGCCCCGGCCGAGACCGACTGGGTCCGCCGGGCCACCCCGACGCCGCCGCCGGCGCCCGCGCCGGCCGCCCGCTGGCGCCCCTGGCGCTTCCGGATGTCCAACGACGTCTGGGGCACCCCAGTGGTCGCCGACGGCACGCTCTTCGTCTCCAGCTTCGAGGTGCACGCGCTGGACATCGGCTCCGGCGAGCGCCGCTACAAGACCCGTGACGTCGCCTGGGCGCTCGCGGTGCACGCCGGCCGGGTGCACGCCGCCGACGGCCCCCACCTGTACACGGTGGACGTCGCGGACGGCACCGAGCGCTGGCGCACCTCGCTGGACGGCTGGGTCTACTCGCTCTCCGCCGCCGACGGGGTGCTCTGCTGCGGCATCCGGGGCGGCGGCGTCCAGCTGCGCTCCGCGGCCAACGGCGGCGAGCTGTGGCGCGCCGACGACGCCCAGCAGGACTACGAGAACCCGCAGTCCGGCCCGGTCCTGGTGGCCGGCGCGGCCTACTACTACGGCGCCGGGCGGCTGCGCTGCATCGACCCGCGCGGTGCGGGCCTGCGCTGGTCCTTCCCGGTCGGCGAGGACGTGCCCTCGCACCCGGTCGAGCGCGGCGGCGTGCTCTACGTGACGGCCGGTACCCGGGTGTACGCGCTGGACGCGGCCAGCGGGGTCGAGCGCTGGCGCTTCGAGGCCCCGGTGGTGCTCTTCACCCCGCCCGCCCTGGACGCCGACGCGGTCTACGTCGCCGACTACCTGGGCACGGTCTACGCGCTGGACGCGGCCACCGGCCGGGACCGCTGGCGCGGGGTCACCGGCAGCCGGCAGGGCGCCGAGCCGGTGGTGGTCGGGGACGGCATGGTGCTGGTCGGCAGCGGCGAGGTGCTGTACGCCTTCGAGGCGGCCACCGGCCGGGAACGCTGGCGCTACACCGCGCGCGGGGAGATCGTCGGGGCCCCGGCGGTGGCGGACGGCCTGGTCCACCTGGGCAGCCGGGACCACTCGCTGCACACCCTCGACCTGGCGAGCGGTCAGCTGCGCTGGGAGCTGGGGACCAAGGGTGAGCTGACCGGGTCCCCGGTGGCGGTCGGCGGGCGGGTCTTCGTCGGCTCCAAGGACCGCTGTGTGTACGCGCTGGACGCCTTCTACGGGACGGCCGTCCCGGCCCGCTGAGACGGGCGCGGGGGGGGGGGGGGGGGGGCGCCCCCCCCGGCGGGGGGGGCGGGGGGGGGGGGGCGCCCGCGGGCGGGGGGCCCGGGCGCGGGGCGGCGGGGGGGGGGCGGGCCGGC
>NZ_JBFAZB010000012.1:0-187445 GCF_040681575.1 Kitasatospora sp. NPDC051702 | reverse complement strand
GTCGAGGGCGACGACGCGGGTCTCCCCCTCCCCGTAGACCTTGTTCAGGCCGGTGGCGCGGGCGGCCGCCCGGCCGGTGCGGACGGCGGTTGCGGTCGACGAGGTCACGGGGGTGCTCCTTGCTGGTGGCGGGCTGTGGGTGACGCGCCGGGCGTCTGTACGGCGGGCTGCCAGGGGCGTCCGGCCGTAGCACCATGCTCCGCTGCGTGATCATGGTTTCTCGTCGCTCCGCCGGACGGTTGGCCTGACCGCCGCTGGTTGTACGGCCAGGTGACGCCCTCCTCCTGCGGTATGACGCCGACCCTGAGCCCGGGGCGATGGCCGGAACCGGTGCACTTCGTGGCCGAATCGCGGACTGTTCGTCAGATGGCAAGGAAACATGACAACTTCCCTGGCTGGGAACATGCGAAAGAGTGAGGCGGGCGACTAGGCTCAGGGGTGGCCCGCACCGGGGCGGAGCGTTTCTCCTCCGGCCGGTGACGCGGTCAGTCCACAGGACGCCCGGATGGTGGAACGCAGACACGGGCAGCTTAAAACTGCTTGGCCGCGAGGCCGTGCCGGTTCGAGTCCGGCTCCGGGCACCGCTCGACTCGCGGGGGCGCCGACGGCGTCCCCGCCGGGAGTCGTCCAGTGATCCTCCTCGCGGCGTATCCCGATATTTTTGCCAAGCCATTACCCTGGTGGCTGGGCGGTGCAGTGCCGCCACGGAGGGAATGAGCAATGAGAAGCAGCAACCCGGTCTTCTCGCGGGAGGGGTCCTTCACCCGCGAGCCCGGCTACGCGGGGTTCGGCAACAGCGCGCAGGCCGGGGCACCGTACGGCGGCAACCCGTACGCGGGGACCCCTTACGCCCAGCAGCCGCAGGGCCAGGGCCCGCTGACGGACGAGCAGCTCTACCAGATGTACAACGGGCCGTCCGCCGGCCCGGCCGCCACCGGGCGGATGACGCTCGACGACGTGGTCGCGCGCACCGCGATGACGCTGCTGACCCTGGTCGCCGCCGGCGCCGTCGCCTGGTTCGCGCTGCCCTTCGAGAACTTCGGGGTCGCGATCGGCGCCAGCCTGGTGGCCATGGTGGTCGGCCTGGTGGTCTCCTTCAAGCGCAGCGTCAGCCCGCCGCTGATCCTGCTCTACGCGGGCCTGGAGGGCTTCGCGCTCGGCGCGGTCACCCACGCCTTCAACACCATCTGGCCGGGCATCGCGATCCAGGCCGTGCTGGGCACGGCCGCCGTCTTCGCGGCGATGCTGTTCGCCTACAAGAGCGGCCGGATCCGGGTCACCCCGCGGTACACGCGGATCGGCATCGCGGTCGCGATGGGCTTCGTGCTGCTGCTGCTGGTCAACATGATCGCGATGGCGTTCGGTGCCGACATGGGTCTGCGCTCCGGCCCGCTGGGCATCGTGGTCGGCCTGATCGGCATCGGCCTCGGCGCGTTCTTCCTGTCGCTGGACTTCGCGGCGATCGAGGAGGCCATCGCCCAGGGTGCGCCGCAGAAGGAGGCCTGGCGGGCCGCCTTCGGGCTGACCCTCTCGCTGGTCTGGATCTACGTCGAGATGCTGCGCCTGATCGCGATCCTGCGGGGCGACGACTAAGGGTCCCTCCCGTCGCGAACCACTGCCGCCGGGCCCCCGGAGCTGCTGCTCCGGGGGCCCGGCGGCGTCGTGCCCGGGTCCTGACCCCTAGGCTCCTTGCCATGCATGACGTACAGCCCCTGGACGGACAGCCCCTGATCGACGCCGTGGACGCGCTGGCGGACCGCTTCCGCTCGCTGCCGCAGAGCAGGCTGCTGGGTGCCGTGCCCGGCCACGAGTCCCGGGCGGCGGCCGCGCTGGCGCTGGCCCGGCGGCTGGCCGCGCTGGCGCTTGCGGTCGAGGGCGGGGCGCCGCGGGACTTCCCGGACGCCGGGGCGTTCGCGGTGGGGGACCAGCTGGCCGTCGCCGGGCACGACCTGGCGGCCGCGCTCGCGGCGCTGCCGGCGGAGGCCGGGGTGTCGCTGCCGGAGGGCCCGCGGGCCGCCTCCGCGGTGCTGGCGGAGGCGTTGGCCGCGGTGCGCGGGACGACGGAGCTCTGCGCCTAGGAGCCGCCGGAACCGGCCTCGGGGGCGCGCTGCGCGCCCCCGAAGCCGGACAGGCCGAAGGCCGGCCGGGTCGGTAACCCCTTGACCCGGCCGGCCTTCGTCGCTGCTGCTGTCGTGCTGCTGTCGTCCTGCTGCGGTCAGATGCTGGCGACCACCCGGTCGGCGAGCACGTAGACGGCCTCGTCGTCGGTGGAGAAGGTCAGCGAGTACGAGCCGGAGAAGCGCGAGCCGCCGAGCAGTCGGACGTGCTCACCGGCGCGCACCGCGTCGATCAGCCGGTAGGCGGCCTCCCGGTCGCCCGGGGCCACGCAGAGCGTGGTGCCGTCGGCGAAGGCGTAGACGTCGAGGGTGCCCAGCGGGCCGGGTCGGACGTCGACGAGGGCGACGGCCTCCTCGGCGAGGGACGCCAGGCGGGTGTCGGTCCACTCGCGGGACGGCGCCTGGCTGGGGACGAAGTCGGGGTGCGAGGGGTGGCGGCGCGGGTCGGGCGCGGCGGCCGGGGCGTCCTCGACGACCGGGTCGGTGTCCAGCAGCCCGGCCTCCAGGCCGGTGGCCAGCAGGTCGGCCTCGCGGCGGGCGCGGGCCTCCCCGGTCACCTCGGTGGAGCCGGCGCCGGCCGGGTGGCCGGGGCGCAGCGGCGATCCGCCGTCGACGCCGGGCTCGGCGGGGCCGCCCTCGTTGATGAGGTCCTCCAGCGCGGAGCGCAGCGCCTCGCCGAACTCCGGGTCCATGGTGCCGGCGTTGTCGGCGGCGTCCTGCGGCCCGGTGGGGCGGGGGAAGAAGAGGGGCCATTCGTCGGTGCCGGCGAAGACCCCGGTGAACGGCGAGTCGAACAGTGGCGCGTCCTCGGCCGCGCGGGCCTCCTGCTCGGCCCAGAAGGCCCGGGCCTCGGTGATCTCCCGCTCGCGGTCGGCGGCGAGGGCCTCGGTGACGGCCCGGCGTATCGCGGCCTCGTCGACCGGTGCGGGCGCGGCCTCGGCCGCGGCCTGCGCGTCCAGCCGGCGGGAGAGCCCCCGGAGGTGGAACAGCACGGCGGTCGACACGGTGATCAGGATCAGCAGCAGGATGGTGTAGACGGCGCTCACGGAACGTACTCCTAGGGAGGAGCGGAACGGGGTTACGTCTCCACACTGCCGCATGGGGGGCTGTTACCGCAGTGGCGAATGTCTAATTTGTCCGAGACTTTCGCTCTTGTCCCCAAATTGTTAGGTAACACCGTTCTACGCAGTGGAGTTGATCCGCTCCGCAGTGTCGATTTCCGGACCGGAAACGAACGAAAAGAGGGCCGGATCGACCTCGCGGTGTGATCCGGCCCTCAATTACTCTACGTCACTCCAAATGGGTGGTCCAGACCCTTCACGGGGTCCTGCGGGGGTCAGCTGAGGCGCTCGATGACCATCGCCATGCCCTGGCCGCCGCCGACGCACATGGTCTCCAGACCGAACTGCTTGTCGTGCCACTGCAGGGAGTTGATCAGCGTGGTGGTGATCCGGGCGCCGGTCATGCCGAAGGGGTGGCCGACCGCGATGCCGCCGCCGTTGACGTTCAGCTTGTCCAGGTCGATGCCGAGGTCGCGGTAGGACGGGATCACCTGGGCGGCGAACGCCTCGTTGATCTCCACCAGGTCGATGTCGTCGATGGTCAGGCCGGCCCGCCGCAGCGCCTGCTTGGAGGCCTCGACCGGGCCGTAGCCCATGATCTCGGGGGAGAGCGCGCTGACGCCGGTGGACACCACCCGGGCGAGCGGGGTGATGCCCAGCTCGCGGGCCTTGGTGTCGGACATGACGACCAGCGCGGCCGCGCCGTCGTTCAGCGGGCAGCAGTTACCGGCGGTCACGGTGCCGTCGGGGCGGAACACCGGCTTCAGGCCGGAGACGGCCTCCAGCGTGACGCCGGCGCGCGGGCCGTCGTCCTTGCTCACCACGGTGCCGTCGGGCAGCGTGACCGGGGTGATCTCGCGGTCCCAGAAGCCCGAGGCGATGGCGGCCTCGGCGAGGTTCTGCGAGCGGACGCCGAACTCGTCCTGCTCGGCGCGGGTGATCCCCTTGAGCGCGGCCAGGTTCTCGGCGGTCTGGCCCATCGCGATGTAGGCGTCCGGCAGCAGCCCGTCCTCGCGCGGGTCGTGCCACTCGCCGCCACCCTCCTCGGCGCGCTTGGCGGTGCGGGCCTGGGCCTCGTCGAAGAGCGGGTTCATGGTGCCCGGCAGGCCGTCCGAGGTGCCGTTGACGCTGCGCGAGACGGTCTCCACGCCGGCCGAGACGAAGACGTCGCCCTCGCCCGCCTTGATCGCGTGCAGTGCCATCCGCGTGGTCTGCAGCGAGGAGGAGCAATAGCGGGTGATGGTCGCGCCCGGCAGGTAGTCCATGCCCATCTGGACGGCCACGATGCGGGCCAGGTTGTGGCCCTGCTCGCCGCCGGGCAGGCCGCAGCCCAGCATCAGGTCGTCGATCTGCCGCGGGTCGAGCTGCGGGACCTTGGCCAGCGCGGCCTGGATGACGTGGGCGGTCAGGTCGTCGGGGCGGACGTCCTTGAGCGAGCCCTTGAAAGCCCGGCCGATCGGCGAACGGGTGGCGCTGACGATGACGGCTTCGGGCATGGCGGGCTCCTCGCTGAGTGGCGGCGGACGGACGTCCGGGAGGAAAGTTACCGCCTGGTAGATCAGGCGTCACCCGTAGCGGCGTGTGAGCTGGCCGACGTGTTCCCGGCGCCCGCTGCGCCGCCCCCGGCGGTGTCCGCCAGGGGCTCCCCTGCGGCGCCCGCAGCGGGCTGGCCGACCCGCAGCCGGTGGCGCAGCAGGGCCCAGCGGCGCCCGGCGCCCTCCGCCTCGACGGCCGCCACCTCGGTGCCCGAACGCCCGGCCGCGGCCGCCGCGGCCACCGCCACCGGCAGCACCCGCCCGCCCGGCACGGGCGCCGTCGGGCGCTCCTCCTCCGGCCACAGGTCGAGCGCGGCGCAGACCGAGGGCAGCACGGCCATCGCCGCGGTCGCGTAGCCCTGGGCGGACGGGTGGTAGCGGTCGGCGGCGAACATCTCCGGCCGCGCCGCGAACTCCGGGCCCAGCAGCGAGCCCAGCGAGACCGTCCGCCCGCCCGCCTCCACCACCGAGATGGTCTGCGCGGCCGCCAGCTGGCGGCTCAGCCGGCGGGCCACCCAGCGCAGCGGCGGGCGCACCGGCTTGATCGTCCCGAGGTCCGGACAGGTGCCGACCACCACCTCGCAGCCGTTCGCCCGCAGCGCCGCCACCGCCTCGCCGAGGTGGCGGACGGCCAGCTGCGCCGGGCTGTGCCGGGTCACGTCGTTGGCGCCGATCATGATCACGGCGACGTCGGGGTGGTGCGGCAGCGCCTGTTCCAGTTGGCCGGAGAGGTCGGCGGACCGGCCGCCGGACCGCGCCACGTTGACCAGCCGGACCGGGCGTTCGGCCACCGAGGCCAGGCCCGCGGCCAGCAGCGCGCCCGGGGTCTCGCGGGAGCGCAGCACGCCAAGGCCGGCGCCGGTGGAGTCGCCGAGGACGGCGAGGACGAGCGGGGGCTGCGGCACGGCGGTGCTGTCGGCGAAGGCCTCGCCGTAGACGCCGTCGGCCTTGGGAGGGTCGCCCTCCAGGACGCCGATCGCCTGGACGGCGAGCTTGCTCTCGGTCAGCAGCACGCCCACCAGTCCGACGCCCAGCAGGCCGAGCCCGCCGCCGCCGTACGCCGCCGCGGTGGCGATCCGGCGGGCCACCCGGGCCCGCGAGTCCTGTGCCCCTGGCATCCGCTGCCCCCTTCGCGTCCTCGTGCCGCCCCCTCCGGGGCCGCGGCGGTGCCTGCACACCCCTCCTACCCGCCCGGGGGCCGGGGCTACCTGTCGTGCTCGGCCATTGGTGGGACCGGTCAGGCCGTGCCTCGGGGGCGGGGCCGCCGGGCCGGGCGCGGGGCGGCCGGGGCGGAAGGGCGGGCTGGGGCGGTCGCCACGCCCTAGGCTTTGCAGTACCGAATGCACTCGCATGCCCACTACCGGGAGGACCCCCGTGCGGTACCACAACTCCATCATCGACCTGGTCGGCAACACGCCGCTGGTCAAGCTGAACAAGGTCACCGAGGGCATCAGCGCGACCGTGCTGGCGAAGGTCGAGTACTTCAACCCCGGCGGCTCGGTGAAGGACCGCATCGCGATGCGCATGATCGAGGCCGCCGAGGCCTCGGGCGCCCTGAAGCCCGGCGGCACCATCGTCGAGCCGACCTCCGGCAACACCGGTGTCGGCCTGGCGATCGTGGCCCAGCAGAAGGGTTACAAGTGCATCTTCGTCTGTCCTGACAAGGTGTCCACCGACAAGATCAACACCTTGCGCGCCTACGGCGCCGAGGTCGTCGTGTGCCCCACCGCCGTGGCGCCGGAGCACCCGGACTCGTACTACAACGTCTCCGACCGGCTCGTCCGGGAGACCCCGAACGCCTGGAAGCCGGACCAGTACTCCAACCCGGACAACCCGGCCTCGCACTACCACTCCACCGGCCCGGAGCTGTGGGAGCAGACCGACGGGCGGATCACCCACTTCGTGGCGGGCGTCGGCACCGGCGGCACCATCTCCGGCACCGGCAACTACCTGAAGGAGGTCTCCGGCGGCAAGGTCAAGGTGATCGGCGCCGACCCGGAGGGCTCGGTCTACTCGGGCGGCACCGGCCGGCCGTACCTGGTCGAGGGCGTCGGCGAGGACTTCTGGCCGACCGCCTACGACCGCGGCGTCGCCGACGGGATCGTCGCCGTCTCCGACAAGGACTCCTTCCAGATGACCCGCCGCCTGGCCAAGGAGGAGGGCCTGCTGGTCGGCGGCTCCTGCGGCATGGCCGTGGTGGCCGCGCTGGAGGTCGCCAAGGACCTCGGGCCGGACGACGTCGTGGTGGTGCTGCTGCCGGACGGCGGCCGCGGCTACCTGTCGAAGATCTTCAACGACGACTGGATGGCCGACTACGGCTTCCTTCCCTCGGCCACCGACGAGGCGCACATCGGCGAGGTGCTGGGCCGCAAGGAGGCCATCGAGCAGGGCGGCATCCCGCAGTTCGTCCACATGCACCCGAACGAGACCGTCGCCGAGGCGGTCCGGGTGCTGCGCGAGTACGGCGTCTCGCAGATGCCGGTGGTCTCGCCCGGCGCCGGTCACCCGGACATCATGGCCGGCGAGGTGATCGGCTCGGTGGTGGAGAAGCTGCTGCTGGAGGGCGTCTTCGCCAAGGAGATCGAGCTGACCGACACGCTCGACAAGGTGATGTCCAAGCCGCTGCCCGTCGTCGGTTCGGGCGAGACGGTCACCAACCTGATGACCGTGCTGGAGAAGGACGACGCCGCGGTGGTGCTGGTGGAGGGCAAGCCGCAGGGCATCGTCACCCGCCAGGACCTTCTGGGCTTCCTGACCGGCCGCGCCGCGCACTGACCCGCGGTCAACCCGCGCCGCTCCCGGCCGGTTCGCCCACGGGCGAAGTGGTACACCGGCGTCACCTGCCCGCATCACGTGGTTAACAACGGTCCGGCATCGTTGTGGTCAACGGCGAGACGCCGAGCGAGGCGGCGGTGACCGTCCGGGAGCGGCTCCCCGGCGGACGCGGTCGGCTCGGGGCGCGTCGGACGGTCCTGACCCGGTCCGTCGTGCCCGCCCTCCGTCCGGTCCGCCGGGCGAGGGGCCCCTCCGCGGGAGGCGCCGTCGTCCCGCCCCTGCCCGGCTGCGGCCGGTCGACAGGGTGTGGCGACTCCCGCGGTGCACCAGCGCCGCACGGCGCGTCTCCGCGGCTCCCGGGTGGGGGAGCCCAGGCGGAGAACGGCAGGGCCGGCCCTTCTCCGAGGGGCCGGCCCTTCCCGTACGCTCGCACGCATGACCAGCACTGAAACGACCGGCCAGGACGCCCCGCGCTACGTCCGGCTCAAGATCGAGCTCATCGCGGAGATCACCGACGAGGGCGCGCTCAAGGCGGCCGCCCTGAAGCAGGTGACCGAGGACGAGTACCTCGACGACGACGAGCGCGCGCAGTCCGTCGACGCCATCGAGGTGGACCCGTCGGGCTCCCTCGCCCACTTCATCGACCCGGTGGCGCTGCTCGGCGACGTGCCCGGTGTCGAGCTGGCCTCGGCGACCTGGGAGTCGGCGCAGACCGAGTTCGACCCCGAGAGCGAGGAGTGGGACGAGTACGTGGTGGAGGAGTCCGCCGAGTAGCGGCTCGCTCCCTCACGCCCCGTGAACGCCCGGTCTGCCCCGCAGGCCGGGCGTTTTGTCCCTGTTCGGAGGGAAGTTGGGTCATCTCATACGATCGCTTACCCTTCGGTGATGGAACCGTGAACGGGCGGATTGCGTTTCTGTATCCATAAATGCCCGGGATGATCAGCAGGGAGACGCGACGTGACGGCACGGGACGGCCAGGGACGCACAGGCGGAGGGAACTGGAGCCGGCGCGGTGTGCTCGCGGGCCTGATCGGGGCCCCCGTCCTGCTGTTGGCGGCCTGCAACGACACCAAGGACACCGGCGCGGCGGGGTCCGGCGGTTCCGGTGGCTCCGGCGACGCCAGCCCGGGCGGCACCCCGGGCGGAGGCAGCGCCAGCAGCGCCCCCAGGACCTCCGCCGCGGTGATCACGGTCACGCCCGCGGACGGCTCCACCACCGCCAGCTTCAGCGAGCCGGTCAAGGTCACCGTCGGCAACGGCACCCTGGGCACCGTCAAGGTCACCGACTCCACCGGCAAGGAGCTGGCCGGCCAGCTCGCCGCGGACGGCAGCTCCTGGACCTCGGCCGCCGCCCCCGCCAGCGGGACCAAGTACACCGTGGTCGCCACCGCCCAGGACAAGGACAAGCTGGAGGCGGACGCCAACGCCACCTTCACCACCGCCACCCCGGCCAACACCTTCGTCGGCTACTTCACGCCCGAGGACGGCTCGGTCGTCGGCGTCGGCATGCCCGTGTCGATCAACTTCAGCAAGCCCGTCACCGACCGCAAGGCCGTCCAGCAGGCGATCACCGTCACCGCCGAGCCCGGCGTCGAGATCGTCGGGCACTGGTTCTCCAGCACCCGCCTCGACTTCCGGCCCGAGGACTACTGGGCCAAGGGCACCAAGGTCACCCTCAAGCTCCGGCTCAAGGACGTCGAGGGCGCCAAGGGCGTCTACGGCACCCAGTCCAAGGACGTCCGCTTCACCGTCGGCCGGGCCCAGACCAGCGTCGCCGACCTCGGCGCCAAGACGCTCACCGTCACCACCGACGGCCAGGTCAGCGCGGTGTACAAGATCTCCGGCGGCGCCCCCGAGCACCGCACCTGGGGCGGCAAGATGGTCATATCCGAGCAGTTCCAGCAGACCCGGATGAACTCCCAGACCGTCAACCTGGGCAGCGAGTACGACATCGCGGACGTGCCGCACGCCCAGCGGCTCACCACCTCGGGCACCTTCATCCACGGCAACTACTGGTCCTCGCCGTCGATCTTCGGCGGCCAGAACACCAGCCACGGCTGCGTGGGCCTGCGGGACGCCCAGGGCGCGCAGGACAGCGGCACGGACGGCTACAAGTTCTACAAGAGCTCGATCGTCGGCGACGTCGTCGAGGTCGTGAACTCCGGCGACAAGACCGTCGCCCCCGACAACGGCCTGAACGGCTGGAACCTCGGCTGGGCCGAGTGGAAGGCCGGCAGCGCGGTCTAGCGGTCGATCGGCCGGTCGATCGGCAGACGTCCGGCCGGGCCGCGCGGCCCGGCCGGTGCCCCGGATCAGCGCTTGGCGTAGTCGGCGAAGCCCTGCCAGTCCACGACCACGCAGGCCTCGTCGCCCAGGATCCAGGCGTCGTGCCCGGGCTCGCAGATCATGAAGTCGCCGGGGCCGAAGTCCTCCTGCTGGCCGTCGTCCATGACGATCCGCATCCGGCCGGAGACCACGTACCCCAGGTGGGCCGCCTGGCAGCTGTCGGTGCCCGCGATCGGCTTCACGTGCTTGGACCACTGCCAGCCCGGCCGGAACACGGCCCGGCCCACCGGCCCGGCATCCAGGTTCACCAGACGGAGCTCCCCGGTGCCCTCCTCGAAGGGGCGGACCTCCTCGGGCGAGTCGAAGCTCTTGCGGACGAGACCGGACATGGCGCACTCCTCTCCACGGGAGCGGCCCGGCCACCCACGAGGTGGCCGGGCCGCCCGTGCTGGCCCTTCCAGTCTCCTCCCGGGCCGGGCGGCGGACACCTCGGGTGGCCGCCGCCCCGGGTGGCGTCAGTCCCGGACGCGGGCCACACCGATCGGGCAGGACGCCCCCGTGCCGCCGAGACCGCAGTAGCCGTTCGGGTTCTTGGCGTCGGACAGGTACTGCTGGTGGTACGGCTCGGCCGGGTAGAACGGACCGGCCGGGGCGATCTCGGTGGTGATCGGGCCGTAGCCGAGCGCGGTCAGGGACGGCTGGAAGGCGTCCCGGGTGGCCGCCGCGGCGGCGGCCTGGGCGGGCGAGTGGGTGTAGACGGCGGAGCGGTACTGGGTGCCGACGTCGTTGCCCTGGCGGTTGCCCTGGGTCGGGTCGTGCGCCTCCCAGAAGGTCTTCAGCAGCCGCTCGTAGGAGATCGCCGCGGGGTCGAACACCACCCGGACCGCCTCGGTGTGCCCGGTCAGCCCGCTGCACACCTCCTCGTACGTCGGGTTCGGGGTGTAGCCGCCCTGGTAACCGACCAGCGTCGTCCAGACGCCGGGCAGCCGCCAGAACGTCCGCTCGGCGCCCCAGAAGCAGCCCAGCCCGAAGTCGGCCACCTCCAGACCGTCCGGGTACGGGCCGGTGAGCGGGTGGCCGAGGACGGTGTGCGGCTCGCGCAGCGCGAAGGCCGGCGACTCCCGGCCGGGCAGCGCCTGGTCGGCGGGGACGAGCGAGGTCTTGTGGCGGTTGAACAGCACGGCCTGCTCCTGCGGGGTAGGGAGGGTTGCCCACCGTTCAACGCGCCGGCCCGCCGTCGGATTCCGCCGGCCCGCTCCGCCGTGCGCCGGCGCGGCGGCGGGCCGGCGGCGGGCGCGGACGGGCCCGGTGGGGCGGCCGCCCGACCGTTCCGGGGGGCGAACGCGCGTACGGCCACTAGGCTCGGACCCATGACCGAGCACCAGCTTCCCCAGGGCTTCGAGACCCTCGCCATCCACGCGGGTCAGGAAGCAGACCCCCAGACCGGGGCCGTCGTCACGCCGATCTACCAGGTGTCCACCTACAAGCAGGACGGGGTGGGCGGCCTGCGGGGCGGCTACGAGTACAGCCGCAGCGCCAACCCGACCCGCACCGCGCTGGAGGAGTGCCTCGCGGCGCTGGAGGGCGGCGCCCGCGGCCTCGCCTTCGCCTCCGGCCTGGCCGCCGAGGACACCCTGCTGCGGACCATCCTCAAGCCGGGCGACCACATCGTCATCCCCAACGACGCCTACGGCGGCACCTTCCGGCTGTTCGCCAAGGTGCTGACCCGCTGGGGCGTCGAGTTCTCCGTCGCCAACACCCAGGACCTGGCCACCGTCCGCGCCGCGCTGCGCCCCAACACCCGCGCGGTCTGGGTGGAGACCCCCTCCAACCCGCTGCTGGGCATCACCGACCTGACGGCGCTCGCCGAGATCGCGCACGGCGCCGGCGCGCTGCTCGTGGTCGACAACACCTTCGCCAGCCCGTACCTGCAGCAGCCGATAGCGCTCGGTGCGGACGCCGTCGTGCACTCCACCACCAAGTACATGGGCGGCCACTCGGACGTGGTCGGCGGTGCGCTGGTGCTGGCCGACGCCGGGCTGGGCGAGGAGGTCGCCTACCACCAGAACGCGATGGGTGCCGTCTCCGGCCCGTTCGACGCCTGGCTGGTGCTGCGCGGCATCAAGACCCTGGGCGTCCGGATGGACCGCCACAGCTCCAACGCGGAGAAGGTCGCCGAGCTGCTGGCGAGCCACCCCAAGGTCAGCCAGGTGCTCTACCCCGGCCTGGCCGAGCACCCCGGCCACGACATCGCCGCCAAGCAGATGAAGGCCTTCGGCGGCATGGTCTCCTTCCGGGTCCAGGGCGGCGAGGAGGCGGCGGTCGAGGTCTGCAACCGCGCGCAGCTGTTCACCCTCGGCGAGTCGCTCGGCGGCGTCGAGTCGCTGATCGAGCACCCGGGCCGGATGACCCACGCCTCGGTCGCCGGTTCGGCGCTGGAGGTGCCGGCCGACCTGGTGCGCGTCTCCGTCGGCATCGAGTCGATCGACGACCTGCTCGCCGACCTCAAGCAGGCGCTGGGCTGAGGCCTGGCTGGTCCGGCCCCCGGGGCGCCGCCCGGGGGCCGGGGCGTGTCCGGCCCGGGGGGCAGGGCGTGCCCGGGCCGGAGGTCAGGGGGTGCCCGGGCCGCCCTCCTGCTGGCCCTGCTGGTCCGCGGTGTACGACTCCATCGCGTGGTTGAAGCGGGCCAGCAGGACGCAGAACGCCTGCTGCTCCTCGGGCGGCCAGTCCGCCACCAGGCGGCGGGCCAACTCGGCCCGCCCGTCGCGGACTTCGGCCAGGCGGCCGGAGCCGACCGGGGTCAGCGCGAGACGCACGGCGCGGCGGTCGGCCGGGTCCTGGACCCGGCCGACCAGCCCGCCCGCGACCAGCGGGGCGACCTGCCGGGTCACCGTGGAGGAGTCCACGCCGAGGGCCTCGGCCAGCGCCTTGACGTTGGCCGGCCCGTGCCGCTCCAGGCGGTCGAGCAGCAGGTAGGCCGCGCGGTCCAGGGCGCCGACGCCGCCGGAGGTCCGGACCTGCTCCATGCGGCGGGCGAACACCGCCAGCTGGTACTGGAGCCGGGCGTGCACGGGGTCGGTGCGGTCGGTGGCCTGGGGCGAGGTCGTCGTCATCGCGGCTCACGATCGTCGTGCGGTGAGAGAGGCTCAGAAGCAGCAGCGTACGCGGGCCGGGCGGGCCCGGGAACAGGCCCGACAGCCCGGATTGCGTGCACCGCGGCCGGATCCGGGCCGAGCGGCGGGCCGGGCCCCGGGCCGGGCCTCGGAGCGCGCCCGTCGGACGCGCCCTAGGCTGGCGGCATGCACAACTGGCCGCTCACCCTCGACGACGTCCGCGGGGCCCAGAAGATGCTCGCCGGGGTCGCCCGGGTGACGCCGATGGAGGGCAGCCGGCACCTGTCCGGGCTGGTCGGCGCACCGGTCCACCTGAAGTGCGAGAACCTGCAGCGCACCGGCTCGTTCAAGCTGCGCGGGGCGTACGTGCGGATCGCGGGGCTCTCGCCGGTGCAGCGGGCCGGCGGGGTGGTGGCGGCGAGCGCCGGGAACCACGCGCAGGGGGTGGCGCTGGCGGCCGCGCTGCTGGGCGTGCGCTCGACCGTGTTCATGCCGGTCGCGGCGCCGCTGCCCAAGGTGTCGGCCACCCGTGAGTACGGTGCCGAGGTGCGGCTGCACGGCGCGACGGTGGACGAGGCGCTGCAGGCCGCGCAGCGGTACGCGGACGCGACCGGCGCGGTGTTCATCCACCCCTTCGACCACTGGGACGTGGTCACCGGGCAGGCGACCGTCGGGCTGGAGATCCTCGAGCAGTGCCCCGAGGTGCGCACCATCCTGGTCGGCGTGGGCGGCGGCGGGTTGCTGGCCGGGATCGCGGCGGCGGTCAAGCCGCTGCGGCCGGACGTCCGGGTGGTCGGGGTGCAGGCGGCCGGCGCGGCCGCGTACCCGCCCTCGCTGGCGGCCGGGCGGCCGGTGTCGCTGGAGCACTTCGCCACGATGGCCGACGGGATCATGGTCGGCCGGCCCGGTGACATCCCGTTCGAGGTGGTCAACACCCTGGCGGACGGCGTCCGGACGGTCTCCGAGGACGCGCTGTCGCGGGCCCTGCTGCTCGGCCTGGAGCGCCTGAAGCTGGTGGTCGAGCCGGCCGGGGCGGCCCCGATCGCGGCGCTGCTGGAGCGGCCGGACTCCTTCGAGGGCCCGGTGGTGGCGGTGTTGTCGGGCGGCAACATCGACCCGCAGCTGATGCAGCGGGTGCTGCGGCACGGCCTGGCGGCGGCCGGACGCTACCTGTCGCTGCGGGTGCGGCTGGCCGACAAGCCGGGCTCGCTGGCCGACCTGCTGGCCGTGCTGACCGGGCTGGACGCCAACGTGCTGGACGTCGCGCACGTGCGGATCGACCCGCGGCTGGGGCTGGCCGAGGTCGAGGTGGACCTGCACCTGGAGACCAAGGGGCCGGAGCACTGCGCGGCCGTGGTGGGCGAGTTGCGGGACGCGGGGTTCGTCGTCTCCGACTGAGGGGCCGGGCGGTCGGGCCGCTGCGGCCCGGCGGCCGGGCGGTGGGCCGTGCCCCGGCGCGCGCCGTCGCCGCCCGTTCCGACCGCGGTCGCCGTTCCGACCGCGATCGCCGTTCCGACTGCGCGGGGTGGATGTCAGTGGTCTCTGTCACGATGGCGGAGCTTTCTCCCTTGACGCGATATATCGCGTACTGCCAGACTCGCGATACATCGCGTTCTGTGCCCGATGGGCGAAAACCGAGTCGCCCGGGGACCCGAAAACGGGGCAGAGTGGGACAGATCGCCCATATTCGTCCGAGGAGATGAGGCAGGCCATGGCGCCAGCCATCCAAGCCGAGAACCTGGTGAAGACCTTCGGCGACGTACGAGCCCTGGACGGCGTCAGCCTCGACGTCCCCGAGGGCACGGTGCTCGGGCTGCTCGGCCCGAACGGCGCCGGGAAGACCACCACCGTCCGCGTCCTCACCACCCTGCTCCGGCCCGACTCCGGCCGCGCGGTGGTCGCCGGGGTCGACGTGCTCAAGCAGCCCAACAAGGTCCGGAGCCTGATCGGCCTCTCCGGCCAGTACGCGGCGGTCGACGAGTACCTGACCGGCTTCGAGAACCTCCAGATGGTCGGCGAGCTGTACCAGATGAGCGCTCGCGACGCGAAGGCCCGCGCCCTGGAACTGCTGGAGTGGTTCAACCTCGCCGAGGCCAAGGACCGCACCGCCAAGACCTACTCCGGCGGCATGCGCCGCCGCCTGGACCTCGCCGCCGCGCTGGTCGTCCGCCCGCCGGTGATGTTCCTCGACGAACCGACCACCGGGCTGGACCCGCGCAACCGGCTCGCGCTCTGGGAGGTCATCGAGACCCTCGTCGAGCAGGGCACCACCCTGCTGCTGACCACCCAGTACCTGGAGGAGGCCGACCGGCTCGCCCACGACATCGCCGTGGTCGACCACGGCCGGGTGATCGCCCGCGGCACCGCCGACCAGCTCAAGGCGCAGATCGGCGGGGAGCGCATCGAGGTCGTCGTGCACGAGGCGGGCCTGGTCGGCGACGCGGTCGCGGCCCTGTCCGGCTACGCGCTCGGCGATCCGGCGGTGGAGAAGAACACCCGGCGGATCACCGTGCCGGTCAGCGGCGGCGCCCGGGTGCTCGCCGACGTCATCCGCGAACTCGACGCGCGCGGCATCGAGATCGACGACATAGGCCTGCGCCGCCCGACCCTGGACGACGTCTTCCTCACCCTCACCGGACACGTCGCGGAGTCGGCGGACGAGGAGGGTGGCGACGTCAAGGGCCGCGGCCGGGGCGGCCGGGGCAAGGGCCGGGCGTCCGCCGACGAGGACGGCGCGGACGGCCCGGGGTCGGACGAGCGGGCCGTCACGGCCGGAAAGGAACGCTGAGGATGAGCACCGCCACCGAGCACGCCATCGGCGCGGCCGTCCCCCGGCAGCGTCGGGGCGTCGCCGCCACCATGCACGACTCCTGGGTGGTCGCCAAGCGCAACCTGCGCCGGATGACCCGCATCCCGGAGATCGTCGTCTTCGGGCTCATGCAGCCCGTCATGTTCGTGCTGCTGTTCTCGTACGTCATGGGCGGCGCGATCCAGATCCCCGGGACGAACGCGAGCTCCGACTCGTACATCCAGTTCCTGATGGCCGGCATCTTCGCCCAGACCGTCACCTTCGCCACCGCCGGCGCCTCCGCCGGCATCGCGGAGGACATGACCAAGGGTCTGGTGGACCGCTTCCGCTCGCTGCCGATGGCCCGCTCCGCGGTGCTGGTCGGCCGCACCATGGCGGACCTGGTGCAGACCGCGTTCACGCTCGTCGTGCTGGCGCTGGTCGCGCTGCTGGTCGGCTGGCGGATCCACAACGGGGTGCTCAGCGCGCTCGGCGCCTTCGGCCTGCTGCTCCTGCTCGGCTACGCGTTCTCGTGGATCGGCGCGCTGATCGGCCTGTCGGTGCGCAGCCCCGAGGCGGCCACCTCGGCCGGCCTGATCTGGCTGTTCCCGCTGACCTTCGTCTCCAACGCCTTCGTGCCGATCAGCTCCATGCCGGGCTGGCTGCAGGGCATCGCCTACTGGAACCCGTTCAGCGCCACCGTGCAGGCCTGCCGCGACCTGTTCGGCAACCAGGTCGGCCCGGTGGACTCCGCCTGGCCGATGCAGCACGCGAGCCTGGTCTCGGTGCTGTGGTCGCTGGTCATCACCGCGGTGTTCTCCTGGCTGTCGGTGCGCAAGTACCGCTCGGCCGTCGGCTGAACCCGTACGCGCCGGGCGCGCCGGACGCGCGGTCCGGGTCGGCGGTGCCGGACGCGCCGGGCGCGCCGGACGCGTCCGACACGCCGGAGGGCGGCCGCGGGGTCCCGGACCCCGCGGCCGCCCTCGTCGTGCGGCGGCCGGATCAGCCGGCGTGCGGCACGACCTTGACGATCTTCACCATGGCCGGCTTGCCGTTCGGCAGGTCGTAGGTGGCCTCGTCGCCGATCTTCTTGCCGTCGATCGCGCGGCCCAGCGGCGACTGCGGCGAGTAGACGTCCAGCGTGTCGGAGCCGGCCACCTCACGGGAGGCGAGCAGGAACTCCATGAGGTCGTCCTCGTCGCCGTCGAAGGCGACCGTGACGACCATGCCCGGGGCCACCACGCCCGAGTCGGCCGGGGCCTCGCCGACCTTCGCGCGCTCCAGCAGCTGGGTCAGCTGGCGGATGCGCAGCTCGTACTTGCCCTGCTCCTCCTTGGCCGCGTGGTAGCCGGCGTTCTCCTTGAGGTCGCCCTCCTCGCGCGCCGCCTCGATCTTCTGGGCGATCTCGATGCGCCAGGGCCCGGTCAGGTGATCCAGCTCGGCCTTGAGCTGGTCGTAGCCGGCCTGAGTGAGCCAGGTCACGTTCTCACTGGTCTGGGTCACGGGTGCTCCTCGTAGGTGCTGGGGCTGTGCTGAGGGTGTGAGTCGTCAGCAGGGTTGGTGGTGATAACGGTCGTAACTACAAAGCAACGCCCGCTCCCGTACCATCCGGTGCGGAAGGGGCGAAACCACGAGCCTAACAAGTCCTGCCGACAAGCGGGAGGGTCGTTGGCGCGCCATTGACGTCGGCGTTGCGCCACGGTGTACAGAACGGGGTGCGGGACTTCCTACGGATGCCCGCTCGCCCTGTCGAATATGCGCCGACGGTCCTACTTGGCCGGCGTGCAGCCCAGCAGCTCGGCCGTACTGCCGCGGGCGGTGGTGCGCAGCGTGACCACGGCGTCGTAGCTGGAACCGTCGGCCGGGACGGGGAAGTCCGCGACCCCGACCACCGCGCCGTCCCTGCCCTGCGAGCGGACGGTGCAGCTGCCGGCCGTCCCGTCGCTCTTGCGCACCGCCAGGTGCAGCTGCACCTCGGAGTCGGAGACCGCCTGGAAGGTCGGCACCGAGCCGTTGATCGCGGTCTCGCGCATCAGGTAGGAACCGCCCAGCCAGGCCACCAGGCCCAGGCCCAGCACGCCGCACACCGCGCCGACCGCCTTCAGTCGGCGGTCCGAGTCACGGTCGCCGCTCCGGCCGTAGCGCCCCTCGGGCAGCTGCGGGGTGGTGGTGCTCGCGTTCATCCGACCCGGTCCTCTCCTGGGGGAGGGGCCGCGCGGGTGGTGCGGGGGAATGCGACGCTCCTCCAGTCCGTCACTATAGGAGGGGCACGCCCGCGGCCGGTCCGGCGGGGGCGGGGCTCGGTCGCGCCGGGGTCGCTTCGCGGGCCGGTCCGGCGGCCGCGCGGCCCCGAGGTGAGCGGCCCGCACGGCGGGCGCTCGTACGGTGGGCGGGTCCGGACTTTCGCGGAACGCCCGACGATGTGGAAGGAACGCAAGGCGTTGACTGAGCAGTTGCGACTGATGGCGGTGCACGCCCACCCGGACGACGAGTCCAGCAAGGGCGCGGCCACCATGGCCAGGTACGTCGAGCAGGGTGTGGACGTGCTCGTGGTCACCTGCACGGGGGGCGAGCGCGGGTCGGTCCTCAACCCCAAGCTGCAGGGGGACCCGTACATCGAGGAGAACATCCACGAGGTGCGGCGCAAGGAGATGGACGAGGCCAGGGCGATCCTGGGCGTCCGGCAGGACTGGCTGGGCTTCGTCGACTCCGGCCTGCCCGAGGGCGACCCGCTGCCCCCGCTGCCCGAGGGCTGCTTCGGCCTGCAGGACGTCGACGAGGCGGCCGAGCCGCTCGTCCGGCTGATCCGGGAGTTCAAGCCGCAGGTCATCACGACCTACGACGAGAACGGCGGTTACCCGCACCCCGACCACATCATGACCCACAAGATCACCATGCGGGCCTTCGACGCCGCCGGCGACCCGGACGCCTACCCGGAGGCCGGCGAGCCCTGGCAGCCGCTGAAGCTCTACTACAACCACGGCTTCCCGATGGGCCGCATCCGCGCGCTGCACCAGTACCTCACCGAGCACGGCCACGACTCGCCCTACGGCGAGTGGATCGCGGGCTGGGAGAAGAGCGGCCGCAAGGAGCGCGAGATCACCACCCGGGTGCGCTGCGACGACTGGTTCGAGACCCGCGACCGCGCCCTGATCGCCCACGCCACCCAGATCGACCCGGACGGGCCCTGGTTCCGCGTCCCGCTGGAGGTCCAGCGCGAGGTCTGGCCCACCGAGGACTACGAGCTCGCCCGTACCCTGATCGATGTGGACCTGCCGGAGGACGACCTGTTCGCCGGCCTGCGCACCCCCACGCTGGCGGCCGACGTCGCCGACGCGCGCGACTGAACCACCCCCCGATGGCCCGGCTCCCCGTGAGCCGGGCCACCATAGAGATATGAGCGCCCCCGTGAACCTCGTCCACCTCGCCGCCGACCTCGCCGTCGACGACGCCAAGGTCACCCCCGGTCTCCTCGGCTTCGTCGTCTTCGCCGCGCTCGGCGTGGCCACCTGGTTCCTGGCCAAGTCGATGAACCGGCAGTTCAAGAAGGTCGACTTCGTGGAGGAGCCGGAGGCCCCCAAGGAGTAGCGGGCCCCGCCCGCCCGGCGGGCGCGGACACCGTGCCCGCCGGCCCGCGCCGGCCCCGTACCGGCCCGACCTGCCGCCTGCCCGGGGCCGGATGCGCGAGGATGGGGGCCATGCCGAACCGTCTCGCGGACGCGACCTCGCCGTACCTGCTGCAGCACGCCGACAACCCGGTCGACTGGTGGCCGTGGGGGGTGGAGGCCTTCGAGGAGGCGCGGCGCCGCGGCGTACCGGTACTGCTGTCGGTCGGCTACGCGGCCTGCCACTGGTGCCACGTGATGGCGCACGAGAGCTTCGAGGACGCCGGGCTCGCCGAGTACCTGAACGAGCGGTTCGTCGCCGTCAAGGTGGACCGGGAGGAGCGGCCCGACGTCGACGCCGTCTACATGGAGGCGGTGCAGGCCGCGACCGGGCAGGGCGGCTGGCCGATGACGGTCTTCCTCACCCCCGACAAGGAGCCGTTCTACTTCGGCACCTACTTCCCGCCGCAGCCCCGGCACGGCATGCCGTCCTTCCGTCAGGTGCTCGAAGGCGTCGACGCGGCCTGGCGCGACCGGCGCCAGGAGGTCGCCGAGGTCGCCGGCCGGATCCGGGCCGACCTCGCCGAGCGGGCCGCCGTCTACTCCGCCGGGGCCCACCACCCGCCCGCCGACGCGGACCTGCACCAGGCCCTGGTCGCGCTCACCCGGGAGTTCGACGAGCGGCGCGGCGGCTTCGGTGGCGCGCCCAAGTTCCCGCCGGCCATGGTGATCGAGTTCCTGCTGCGCCACCACGCCCGCACCGGCTCCGAGGCGGCGCTGGAGATGGCCGTCCGCACCGGTGAGGCGATGGCCGGCGGCGGGATCCACGACCAGCTCGGCGGCGGCTTCGCCCGGTACTCGGTCGACGCAGGCTGGGTGGTACCGCACTTCGAGAAGATGCTGTACGACAACGCCCTGCTGCTGCGCGCCTACCTGCACCTGTGGCGGGCCACCGGATCCGACCGGGCCCGCCGGGTCGCGCTCGCCACCGCAGACTTCCTGCTGCGCGAACTGCGCACCCCCGAAGGGGCGTTCGCCTCTGCCCTGGACGCCGACAGCCTCGACGAGGAGACCGGGAAGTCCGTCGAGGGCGCGTACTACGTCTGGGAGCCCGGCCAGTTGGTCGACCTGCTCGGACCCGCCGACGCGGCCACCGCCGCCCGGCTCTTCGTCGTCACCGCCGAGGGCACCTTCGAACACGGCACCTCCGTCCTCCAACTCCTGTCCGAGCCCGAGGACTTCGCCGAGTACGAGGCCCTGCGGGCCCGCCTGTTCGAAGCCCGGGCCCAACGGCCCGCACCCGCCCGCGACGACAAGGTCGTCGCGGCCTGGAACGGCCTGGCGATCGCCGCCCTCGCCGAGACCGGCGCACTGCTCGACCGCCCCGACCTCGTCGAGGCCGCCGAACGCGCCGCCGACCTGCTGCTCGCCGTCCACCTCACCCCCGACGGCCGGCTGCTGCGCACCTCCCGGGACGGCCGGGCCGGCACCAACGCCGGCGTCCTCGAGGACTACGCCGACACCGCCGAGGGCTTCCTCGCGCTGTACGCCGTCACCGGCGAGGCCGAGTGGCTCGAACTGGCCGGCGCGCTCCTCGACACCGTCCTCAAGCACTTCACCGACGAGGCGTCCGGCGCGCTCTACGACACCGCCGACGACGCCGAGGAGCTCATCCGGCGCCCCCAGGACCCGACCGACAACGCCACCCCCTCCGGCTGGACGGCCGCCGCCGGCGCCCTGCTCGGCTACGCCGCCTACACCGGCTCCGACCGGCACCGGACCGCCGCCGAACGGGCCCTCGGCATCGTCGGAGCGCTCGCCGCGCGGGCGCCCCGCTTCATCGGCTGGGGCCTCGCCGTCGCCGAGGCGCTGCTCGACGGGCCGCGCGAGATCGCCGTGGTCGGCGCGGCCGGCGACCCGGCGACGGACGCGCTGCGCCGCGCCGCGCTCCTCGCCACCGCGCCGGGGGCCGTGGTCGCGGTGGGCGCGCCGGGCGATGGGGCGGAGGTCCCGCTGCTCGCGGACCGGCCGCTGGTCGGCGGGGCGCCGGCGGCGTACGTCTGCCGGCACTTCGCCTGCGAGGCGCCCACCACCGATCCGGCGGAGCTCGCGTCGCGGCTCGGCGTGGTCGTGGAGCCGTAGCGGCGGGTGCGCGCTGGGCGCCGCCGTGGTGCTGCTGTACACCGACCTGGCCAATCCGACCAGCAACTCCATTTACCAGCAGATCGGTTACCGGGCGGTGGAGGACTGCCTGAGCATGGACTTCGCGGGTCAGAACACCTAGGACCGCCCTTCACGCGCCGTCGGTCGGGCGCCCGTCGGCGAGCTTCGTGCCGAAGGGGTCGGCGGCGCCGGTCGCCCCGGGCGCGGGCAGGTAGTCGGAGTCCTGGTAGGCCCGTGCGCAGGTGAGCAGGTTGGCGCCGGCCGCCCGCATGTCGCCGGCGAGGCCGTCCAGCAGGGCCGTCCAGGCGGCGCCGCACCCCTGCAGCGCCGCTCCCGCCCGCCAGCCGGGCAGGCTCCCGGCCGCCCTCGCGCCGGGCTCCGCCAGCTTCGCCGTCTCCTCCGGCACCTTGCCGGCGACGGTCAGCGCGTTGTGCCCGGCCGCGGTCAACTCGCCTGGCCTGACGGTGAATCCCGGGTCTGGTGCCATCGCGTCCCCTTGCCGGCGGTGTCGGTCGCGGGCGCTATGGTAGCCGTGCGTACCCGGGCGGGCACGCAGCGTCGGTAAAGGGGGTGGGGGATGGACCTCGCGGGCCTGAGGGACGCCGGCCTGGCGGACCTCCACACCGCGGCGGACGCGTACGACGCGCTCTGCCGGGCGTACGCCCGGCACGTCGCCGACTGGAGGGGCGGCACCGCCGATCGGGTCCGCGGGTCCGGGTGGAGCGGCCCGGCGGCCACCGCCGCGGCGACCGTCCTGGACGGTGTCACCGGCAAGCTGGACGCGGCGATGACCGAACTCGGCTGCATCGGCCGGGAACTGCGCGCCTGCGCCGACTCCCTGGCCCTCGCCCAGGGCACGCTCCACCAGGCGCTCGCGGACGCCCGGGCCGAGGGCTTCGCGGTCGACGGCGCGGGCGCGGTGAGCCGGCCAGTGCCGGACAACCCCTACCGGGCCGTCGGCTGGGAAGCCCGGCAGAAGGCCGCCGCCGAGGACATCGCCCGGCGGATCGGCTCGGCGCTGTCCGCGGCGACCAGGGCCGACGAGGGCCTGGCCGCGGAGCTCGACCGGTTCGCGCGCCAGGCGAACGACGCGTCCGGTCTGGACGGGCGGACGGCCGCCGCGGACGTCCTCCGGGAGGAGCGTGCCGACCCGCTCTGGAGGCGGAACATGCCAGCCGGGGGCGCGACGCCGACGGAGGTCCGCTCCTGGTGGCAGGGCCTCGGCCCGCAGGGGCGGCAGTGGTTCCTCGACCACCACCCGGAGGAGCTCGGCAACCTCGACGGCGTCCCCGCGCAGGTGCGGGACCAGGTGAACCGGGCGCGGCTGGAGGCCCTCCTGAGGGCCGCCCGGGACAGGGCGGCGGCGGGCCTGCCGCCGACCCCCGGCGACCGGGCGGCCCTCGCCCGTTACGGGCCCGTCGCCGACCGGCTCGGAACGGGCCGGGGCGAGCCGCCGCTCTATCTGCTCGGCCTCGGCGAAGCGGGCCGGGGGCGGGCGATCCTCTCCTACGGGAATCCGGACACCGCCACCGACATCGCCGTCTACGTGCCGGGGATCACCACCACCACCGAGAGCCTGGGCACGGCGGGAAACGTGCACGACGGCACCAACGAGGCGGAGAACGCGCTGAGCCTCTACCGCGCCGCCGGCGCCAGGGCCCCGGCGGGGCGCGCGGTCGCCTCGATCGTCTGGCTCGGCTACGACCCGCCGGGAGCCGACTTCGGGGCCGCCTCCACCAGGGCGGGCAAGGACGGCGCCCCGGCGTACGCGAGGTTCCTGAGCGGGCTGCGGGCGAGCAACGAGGGGGTCCGCCCGCCGCACGTGACCGCGGTCGGGCACAGCTACGGCTCGTACCTGGTGGGCCGGGCGGCCGGGCTGGCGTCCGGGCCGGGGTCGCCGGACTCGCCCCCCGACGACGTGGTCCTCCTCGGCAGTCCGGGCGTCGGCGCGGACCGGGCCTCCGACCTGGGGCTGCCCCCGGGCCGGGTCTGGGTCGGTGCGGCCGACAACGACGTGGTGACGCACACCCCGTCCAGGCTGAGCATCGATCCGGACGAACGCTGGTTCGGGCGGGATCCGGCCAGCAGGCACTTCGGCGCGAACCGCTTCACCGTCGACGACTGGAGCCGGGGGAACCCCGTCGACGCCCACACCAAGTACCTGACCGGCCGGGGCGGGCCCTCGCTGGGCAACGTCGCGGCCATCGTCACGGGCAGCGGCGACGTCCGTCTGACGGGCGGGCGCTGACGACCGGGTGCTGACGACCGGGCGGGCGGCGGAGCCGGGGCGGCGGACGCCTGGATGGTGGGCGCCCGGGCGCCCCGGGCGCGGCGGCGGCCGTACGGGGCGTACCGGTCGGCGCCGTCACGCCCAGTCCCACCGGATCCCGAGGATGCACGGCCGCAGCGCCGTCGCGACCAGGTGGACGCAGTGGTGCCCGTCGAGGGTGAGTTCCTCGGTCTCGTAGGGCGTTCCTCCGGGGGAGTGCAGGGCGAAGCGGTGGCAGCGGACGGGGAGGGCCGCGGGGTGGAAGGTGACCTGCAGGACGTACTGGCCGGCGCCGGAGTTGAAGCCGCGGACGTACTCGCAGCTGGGGTCGGGGGAGGGGGCGTCGTCGAAGCCGTAGCCGAGGAGGTGGGTGTCGCCGGCGCGCAGCCGGCGGTCGAGGAGGAGTTCGGCGACGAGCAGGTGGTGGGCGCGGTCGTGGCGGATCCGGCCGGGGCGGCAGTTCTCCTCGGCACGGACGCCGACGCCGGTGATGTCGCAGCCCGGGTCGCCCTGGTAGAGGGCGAGGTAGCGGTCGGTGCCGTCGCGGTGGGCGCGCAGGGCGTGTTGGGAGTCGCGGCGGGTGATCTGGCGGTCGGGGCCGAGGCGGACGCGTTCGATGTGGGTGATGGTGTGCAGGCCGGTGTCGCGGGGGCCGGCGATGGTGGCGAGCAGGTCGTCGACGGCGGTGGCGGGGGAGATGAGGTCGCGGTAGGGGCGGACGGGCGGTCCGGCCGGGGTGGTGTCGGCGGCGCGGCGGGGGCCGAGCAGCCGGGTGAGGGAGCGGTCGGGGAGGTCGAGGACCTCCTCGAGGGCGGCGACGGCGCGGAGCGATTCGGGGCGTTCGGGTCGGCGCCGGCCCTGTTGCCAGTAGCTGAGGCTGGTGAGGCCGACGTGGACGCCGCGCAGGGCGAGGTGGCGGCGGATGCGGTGGAGGGCGAGGCCGCGGGTGGCGATGGCGGTGCGCAGGGCGAGGTGGAAGGGGCCGGTGCGCAGGGCGGCGGCGAGGTCGGCCTGGTCGGTGCGGTGGATGACGGCCTCCTGGTGTGGGGGTGGGCAGACCGTGTTTGACCGTGAATATTCACATCCGGTCGGGGGTTTGTCACCGGTTCCGGCTCGTCGCGCGGGGGTTTCCGGGGTGGCGTTCACACCGGGGACCGCCCGTTCACACCCGAACTCGGTTGGCCTCGGAGGCCGTTGACCGGATCCGGCCACGGCGCGATGCTCATGGCGCGATCCGGACCGCGCCCCCACACAGCACTTCGCTTCGCTCGTGCAAGGAGGCACCTCCCCCATGCCAGTTCCACGCATACGGCTGCGCCGTGCGGTCTCACTGCTCGCCCTCGGCGTGCTGGGCCCGGCGCTGACCGTCGCGGCGACCACCCCCACGGCCGCCGCGACCCCCACCGCCGACCGGGCCGCGGCCCGGGTCCGGCAGGCCGCCGCACCCGGCAGCACGGCCGATCTGGCCGGCACCTACAAGAAGCTCAACATCACCATGCAGCAACAGCAGCAGACCAACTGGTGCTGGGCGGCGAGCGGGAACACCATCGCCACCTGGTTCGGCTACTCCTACAGCCAGAACCAGTTCTGCAACGCCGCGTTCGGCCGCTCGGCCAACTCCGGCTGCCCCAACAGCCAGGCCACCCTGGGCGACGTGCAGAACGGCCTGAGCCGGATCGGCGTCAACCCGGGTTCGTACGTCACCGGGTACCTGCGCTACGGCACGGTGCAGGTCGAGGTGGACGCCGACCGGCCGATCGAGACGCGCATCCAGTGGAGCTCCGGCGGCGGTCACATGCACGTCGTCTACGGCTACGACACCGGCAACAACTGGGTGTACTGGGGCGACCCGTGGCCGTCCAACTACCGCTACAACTGGGCGGACTACTGGTACTACGTGAACAACGACACGTTCTCGTGGACCCACTCCCTGTACCGGATCGGCGCGTGAGGGGCGACCATGACTGACCTCGGAAGGGCCCGTCGGGCCGCCGTCACCGCCCTGCTCGCCGCCGGTCTCGGGCTGGTGCTCGCGCCGGCCGCGCACGCGGGCTCCCCGGCCGGCGCCCCGGCGCCGCTGTCCGCGGCCGACCTGGCCGGGGCCCGCAGCGCGGTCCAGGACCGGGCGGTCCTGGACCGGGTGGGCCACTTCTTCGCCCGCAGGGGCGTCCCGCCGACCGGGCAGCTCACCCTCGGCGCGGCGGAGGAGGCCCGGGCGGCCGGCGCGGCCGCGCCGCGGCTGACCGGCGACACCGTGCCGGTCTACACCCTGGACGCGGCCTTCGTGGCGGGCGCCGCGGGCGTGCCGGTGGCGAAGGCCGAGTTCACCGCGAGCACGGTGGTCGCGGCGGACGGGCAGACGGCCTCGGTGTGGACGGTCCGGCAGGGCGGTGCCTGGAGGGTCGTCAACATCGCGTCCGGCGGTGACGAGGGCGACTACGCGGCGAAGGCGGCGAGCGGTGGCGGCGGCACCGCGTTCCGCGAGCCGCAGGTCAACGCCTGGTACGTGCTGCGCGACGGCCGGGTGCTGCCGCTGGACGACGAGGCGCGGCGCTCGGTGGGCGCGGGCGGGGTGTCGCTGGCCGCGTACCAGCAGCTGGTGCACCAGCGGTACGGGGACAAGCTGCCCGGCTCGGCGTACGACCGGGCGGGTGGGGGCGGCGGCTACCCGCTGGCGGCCGGTCCGGAACGGGCGGCGGGCGGCGGTTCGGCGCTGCCGGCGGTGACGGCGGCCGCGGCCCTGGGCGCCACCGCGCTCGCGGGTGCGGGCGCGGCCCTGCGGCGGCGGAGGGCGGGCGTCCGGGCTTAGCCCCTGGATGCGCCGCACGCGGGACGGGCGGGGTCCGGCCGACACGGCCGGGCCCCGTCGTCGTGTCCGGAGGGTGACGGCGGCCGGGTGACCGGTCGGGTGCGCTCCGTGATGTGTCCTGGAAGTGCAGCTTCCGCACGAGGAATTGACGCAACGTTGATCTGTCGTTCGCCGCCCGGGGGCGGTTCCGGGTGACGGACGGTAGATACGATGTGGCGGTCGGTCAGTGCGGGCCGACGTGTGCCGAGAGCGGGGAAGGGGTGGGGCGGCAGGAGCCGACCACGAGCCCGGCGCCGGGAAAGGGGAGCCGCAGTGGCCGACAGGGATGACAGGCAGTCGAGTGCCCAGGTGTGGGGCGCGGTGGTGGTGGTGGCGTCCGCGCTCGCCGTGGTCGCGGCCTACCTGATCAACGGGGCGGCGCTGGTCCTGGCGGTCGCCGGGGTCGAGGTGCTGCTGGTGATGGTGCACGTCGGTCGCAGGTGGCGTGCGATGCACCGGGAACCCGCCCCGCGCGGACACCGGTCCTCCGCCGCCAGCCCGGACGCCGCGCACTGCGAGCGCTGCCGCCGGGCCCGCGAGGCGCTGGACGCCCGGCAGGCGCGCGGCGGTGCCGCCCGGCCGGTGGTGGCTCCGCGCTCGCAGGCGCAGGCGGGCCCGGCCTCGTGGTCCGGCCCCGCGCCCGTCCCCGGCCCGGACGTCGAGCCGCACCCGGGGGCCGGTCCCGAGGCCGGCCTGGTCGACCGCCCGCCGTACCCGCGCCGCCCGCAGGGCCGGGCGCCGTACGAGCGCCCGTGGACGGCGGAACGGGCGGTCACCCGGTCCGTGGACCGGGCGGCCGCCCGCCGTGGTGCGCCGGGTTCAGCCGGCCGCGCTGTACGCCACCAGTGAGACCCCGACGTACTGCACGATGAACGCGCCCAGGGTGAAGGCGTGGAACACCTCGTGGAAGCCGAACCAGCGGGGTGAGGGGTTGGGCCGCTTGAGCCCGTACACCACGCCGCCGATGCTGTAGAGCACCCCGCCGACGATCATCAGCACCAGGACGGCGACTCCGCCGGCCCGCAGGAAGTCGGGCAGGAAGAAGGCGGCGGCCCAGCCGAGCGCGATGTACACGGGGGTGTACAGCCAGCGCGGCGCGCCGACCCAGAACACCCGGAACGCTATCCCGGCCAGTGCGCCGCCCCAGACCGCCCAGAGCAGCAGCTGCTGGGCGGCGCCCTTGAGCAGCAGCATCGTGAACGGCGTGTAGGTGCCCGCGATGATCAGGAAGATGTTCGCGTGGTCGAGCCGGCGTAGCACGGCGTCGCCGCGCGGCCCCCAGTCGAAGCGGTGGTAGACCGCGCTCACCCCGAACAGCAGCCAGGCGCTGACCGAGTAGACGGTGCAGGCGATCCGGGCCGGCGTGGATTCGGCCAGGCAGATCAGCACGATCCCGGCGGCCACGGTGGCGGGGAACATGCCGGCGTGCAGCCAGCCGCGCCACTTCGGCTTGTGCTCGGTGCTCTCACTCTCCGTGCTCCCGAGGAGCTCAGCAGTCATGCGCTGCATGCTACCCGCTACCTACGGGGCCGTAGGTTACTGGCTCGTAGTGAAGTGGCGATCGTCACTCTTGGACGTTTTGGAGCATTCGGAGAGGGGGTGGAGGCGCCCGGGGCGCGGCGCGGGTGGCTCGTTACTGGCTGGTAATCATACTTACTGTAGTAAAAGATGCGTCAATTTCGCCTTCGTGCCGTGATTCGGCCCCGAGGCCGGAGCTACGCTGCAAGCACCCTCAGACCCCCGCTACGCCATCTCCTCGCCGAGATGGCGTGAAACGGAGCGATCGTGTCGTACGAGATCTCTGCTCTCAGCGCCTCCGCGCCCACCCGTCACCAGCGCCTGCTGGCGTGGGTGAGCGAGATCGCCGAGCTCACCCAGCCGGACCGCGTCGAGTGGTGCGACGGCTCCGACGAGGAGTACCAGCGCCTCGCGGACCTGCTGGTGGCTCAGGGCACCTTCAAGAAGCTCAACGAGGAGAAGCGCCCCAACTCCTACTACGCCGCCTCGGACCCGACGGACGTGGCGCGCGTGGAGGACCGCACCTACATCTGCTCCGAGCAGGAGAAGGACGCCGGCCCGACCAACAACTGGAAGGCCCCCGCCGAGATGCGGGAGGTCTTCCAGGGCGAGAACGGCCTGTTCCGCGGTTCGATGAAGGGCCGCACGATGTACGTCGTGCCCTTCTCGATGGGCCCGGTCGGCTCCCCGCTGGCCGCCTACGGCGTCGAGATCACCGACTCCGCCTACGTCGCCGTGTCGATGCGCGTGATGACCCGCATGGGCACGGCCGTGCTGGATCAGCTCGGCGAGGACGGCGACTTCGTCAAGGCCGTGCACACCGTCGGCGCCCCGCTGGCCGAGGGCCAGGCGGACGTGCCGTGGCCGTGCAACAGCACCAAGTACATCTCGCACTTCCCGGAGAGCCGCGAGATCTGGTCCTTCGGCTCGGGCTACGGCGGCAACGCCCTGCTCGGCAAGAAGTGCTACGCGCTGCGCATCGCCTCGACCATGGCCCGCGACGAGGGCTGGCTGGCCGAGCACATGCTGATCCTCAAGCTGACCCCGCCGTCGGGCGAGGTCAAGTACGTCGCGGCCGCCTTCCCGTCGGCCTGCGGCAAGACCAACCTGGCGATGCTCCAGCCGACCGTCCCGGGCTGGAAGGTCGAGACGATCGGCGACGACATCGCCTGGATGCGCTTCGGCGCCGACGGCCGGCTCTACGCCATCAACCCCGAGGCCGGCTTCTTCGGCGTCGCCCCCGGCACCGGCGTGGACACCAACGCCAACGCCATCGACACCCTCTGGGGCAACACGGTCTTCACCAACGTCGCCCTCACCGACGACGGCGACGTGTGGTGGGAGGGCCTGACCGAGGAGCCCCCGGCGCACCTCACCGACTGGCGCGGCAACGACTGGACGCCGGAGTCCGGCACCCCGGCCGCCCACCCGAACGCCCGCTTCGCCGTCCCGGCCGCGCAGTGCCCGACCATCGCCCCCGAGTGGGAGGACCAGGCGGGCGTGCCGATCTCGGCGATCCTGTTCGGCGGCCGCCGCGCCACCGCCGTCCCGCTGGTGACGGAGTCCTTCGACTGGCAGCACGGCGTCTTCCTCGGCGCCAACATCGCCTCCGAGAAGACCGCCGCCGCCGAGGGCACCGTGGGCGAGCTGCGCCGCGACCCGTTCGCGATGCTGCCGTTCTGCGGCTACAACATGGGCGACTACTTCGCCCACTGGCTGAAGGTCGGCGCCCAGGCGGACGCCGCCAAGCTGCCGAAGATCTACTACGTCAACTGGTTCCGCAAGAACGCCGAGGGCTCGTTCGTCTGGCCCGGCTACGGCGAGAACAGCCGCGTGCTGAAGTGGATCGTCGAGCGCCTGGAGGGGACCGGCGACGGCGTCGAGACCCCGATCGGCGTGCTGCCGACCGTCGAGGGCTTCGACCTCGGCGGCCTGGACCTCTCGAAGGAGGACCTCGACCTGCTCTTCACCGTGGACGCCGACATCTGGCGCCAGGAGGCCGCACTCGTGCCGGCCCACCTGGAGCTGTTCGGCGAGCACACCCCGAAGGAGCTGTGGGACGAGTACCGGAGCCTGGTCGCGCGCCTCGGCTGAGCCTGAGCCTCAGCCGAGCGAGAGGCGGGGGCGCGGCACGAACCGCGCACCCGCCGAGCGACAGGACGGCCGGAGTTCCGCTGGACGGTCTTTCCCCGACCAAGGAGACCGTCCGGGCCGGAACTCCGGCCGTAGTGCTTTTCCGGGGCGCCCGCGGGGCGCCCCGCGGGCGTCGCCCGGGCGGGGTCCTCTCGAGGGGCGTCCTTTCGAGGGGCGTCCTCCGAGGCGGGTCCCTCAGGGCTGGGTGTAGCCGCTCAGGAAGTCGCCGATCCTGGTCACCGCGTCGGTGATCTCCTCCGCCCGCGGCAGGGTGACCAGCCGGAAGTGGTCCGGTTCGGGCCAGTTGAAGCCGGTGCCCTGGACCAGCAGGATGCGCTGGGAGCGCAGCAGGTCCAGCACCATCTGCGCGTCGTCCTTGATCTTGTAGACCTTGGGGTCCAGCCGGGGGAACGCGTACAGCGCGCCCTTGGGCTTGACGCAGCTGACCCCCGGGATCTCGTTGAGCAGCCGGTAGGCCGCGTCCCGCGAGGCCAGCAGCCGCCCGCCGGGCAGCACCAGGTCGCGGATCGACTGCCGGCCGCCGAGCGCGGCGGCCACCGCGTGCTGGGCGGGCATGTTGGCGCACAGCCGCATCGAGGCGAGCACGGTCAGGCCCTCGACGTAGCTGCGGGCCCGCTGCCGGTCGCCGGAGAGCACCATCCAGCCGGAGCGGAAGCCCGCGACCCGGTACGCCTTGGACAGGCCGTTGAAGGTGACGCAGAAGAGGTCGGGCGCGAGGGTGGCCAGCGGGACGTGCTCGGCGTCGTCGTAGAGGATCTTGTCGTAGATCTCGTCGGCGTAGACCACCAGCTGGTGCCGGCGGGCGATCTCGGCGATGCCCTCCAGCACCTCGCGCGGGTAGACCGCGCCGGTCGGGTTGTTCGGGTTGATCACCACGATGGCCCGGGTCCGGTCGGTGACCTTGGCCTCGATGTCGGCGAGGTCCGGGTACCACTCGGACTGCTCGTCGCAGCGGTAGTGCACCGCGGTGCCGCCGGCCAGCGAGACCGACGCCGTCCAGAGCGGGTAGTCCGGGGCCGGGACGAGCACCTCGTCGCCGTCGTCCAGCAGCGCGGTCATGGCGAGCTGGATCAGCTCCGAGACGCCGTTGCCGAGGAAGACGTCCTCGACGCTCAGCCCGTGCAGGCCGCGCTCCTCGTAGTGCATGACCACCGCGCGGCGCGCGGAGAGCAGGCCCTTGGAGTCGCCGTACCCGTGCGCGGACGCGAGGTTGCGCAGGATGTCCTGGAGGATCTCCGGCGGTGCCTCGAAGCCGAAGGTGGCGGGGTTCCCGGTGTTGAGCTTGAGGATGCGGTGGCCCTGTTCCTCCAGCCGCATCGCCTCGTCGAGCACCGGGCCGCGGATGTCGTAGCAGACATTGGCGAGCTTGCTGGACTGGATGACCTGCATGCCTGCCTACTTTAGGGGCACCTGCGGCACCTCGGCGCGCGTCCGGGGACACGCGCCGAGCCCGCTCGAACGGCCCCCTTGGATCGGCAGGCCGGGGTGTCAGCCGACCTTCCAAACCAGGGGCGCGGTGTCCAGGATGTTCCCGTACGTGAGGAAGCTGGGCGGGGTCTCGTTCGGAACGAGATAGACGGCACACAGCTTCACGGACTGCCCGTCGGCGAGTGGGACCAGCGACCGGGTGTCGCACTGCGGGATCGCCTTCTGCAGGGTCGCGGCCGGCAGCGCGCCCGCCGAGTGGTCCCGGGGCTTCACCCAGACCCGCATCATGTAGGCGTCCTCGCCCAGCGGGGCGCCGGTGCGGTTGGTGAAGGTGACGGTGACGTAGTAGGGGGTCTTGCCGTCGGTGCTCGCCGCGGGGAGGCGGAACGGGGCGATCTCGGCGGCGGTGCCCTTCACGACCGAGACGGCCGAGGCGTCCACCACCGAGCTCTTGCCGACGTAGCGGCCGGTGGCGCCGAGCGGCAGCGGGCGGTCGTAGCTCACCTGGGTGACGTTGCCGCCGCCGGCGGTCGCGGCCGGCTGCGGGCCGCCCCCGCCGGGCGGGGCGGAGGCCGCGGGTGAGGAGGCCGCCGGCGGGGGAGCGGCCGGGGCCGAGGAGGGGGCGGTGGCGGCGGGCGCGGTGGTCACGGCGACCGGCGCGGTCGGGTCGGCCACCGGGTCGGCGTTGTCCGGCCCGCAGGCCGACACCGCCAGGACGAGTGCCGCCGCCGGCAGGCCGGCCGCGAGCGCGCGGGTGGATCGGGTCTTCTTCACGGTCGTTCCCCCGTTGGATGATGTGGTCCGTGCGTCCCGCCCCGTCGCCGGGCGCCGCACGCCGTGCGGGCGCGATCGAGAGGGGGTGCGCCGGTGATGCTAGCCGCAGCCGGCGCGGTACTGGCCGGTTTTCTGGTGGCTCCGCTGGTGCGCGGCCTGGTCGCCCGGTTCGCCGTTCCCGAAGGTGAACCCTGGTGCGCTGCCTGTCCGTTGTGCGGGCGGGAGGTGCGCCTGCTGCCGCCGGGCGGGCGCTGCCCGGGCTGCCGGGGCCGGCTGGGCGCGGGCCCCTGGTCGGTGGAGCTGGTGGTGGCGGCCGTCGCCGTCGCGGTGGCGCGCGCGGCGGACGGGCCGTCGGCCGCGGCGCTGGGCTGGACGGCGGTGCTGGGCGTGGTGCTGGGGTTCGTCGACGCGCGGGTGCGCCGGCTGCCGTACCCGCTGACCCTGCCGCTGGCCGGCGGGGTGGCGGTGCTGCTGGCGGTGGCGGCGCTGGCGGAGGGGCGCCCCGGGGTGCTGCTGCGCTGCCTGCTGGCGGCCTGCACGGTCGGTGCGCTGCTCGAACTGGCCGTCTGGCTGAGAGCCCTGGGCCCGGGTGACTCCCCGTTGGGGTTCGCCCTGGGCGGGTTGCTCGGCTGGTTCGGGTGGCGTGCGGCGGCCGGCGGACTGCTGGCCGCGGTGGTGCTGGCCGGGCTCTGGGCGAGCCTGCGGGCCGCGGTGGAGCTGGCGCGCCGCCGGCCGGTGCGCGGACTCGACGTTCCGGTGGGGCCGTTCCTGCTGCTCGGCGCGCTGCTGGCGGTGCTGGCCGGGTAGCGACGGACACGGCGGGGCCCGCCGTACCGCGTGGGTACGGCGGGCCCCGCCGCCGGCGCGCGGGCTCCACCCTCGAGGAGCGGCGCGCCGCGGGCCTGTCCCCGGTGCCCCGTCCACCGGGTGCCCCCCGGTCCGCCCCGGGCGGACGACGGGGTGGGGCGACAGGCCCCGGGAATTACGGCATCTTGTGGACGAACGGGCCGACCGCGTTGGAGAACGCGTTGCCGTTGTTGGCGTCCCAGTTGGTGGACCAGGTCATCGCGCCGCGGATGGTCGGCCACTTGGCCGGCGGGACGAAGCTTCCGCAGTTGTTGCCGGTGGCCAGGCAGTCCAGCGCGTTGTTCACCACGGTCGGCGAGACGTAGCCGCCGCCGGCCGCCCGGGTGGAGGCGGGGACGCCGATGCCGACCTGGTCGGGCCGCAGGCCGCCCTGGATGTGGGTGCAGACCTGCGAGGTGATGAAGTCGATGGTGCCCTGGTTGTAGACCTTGCCGTCGCAGCCGTTCATGCCGCCCGAGTTGTAGAACTGGGTGTTGACGACGGTGAGGATGTCCTTGGTGTTCAGCGCCAGCTGGAAGTAGGCGCCGGCGGTGCTGTACATCCCGATGGTCTCGGGCGCCATGGTCAGGACGAAGCCGGGGCCGACCTTGGCCTGCAGGGCGTGCAGCGCGTTGCCGAGCGGGCCGGCCTGGACGCCGTTCTCCAGGTCGACGTCGATGCCGTCGAAGCCGTAGTCCTTGATGATCGCGTAGGCGCTGTTGACGAAGTTGTTCCCGGCGGTGGCGTCGCCGACGGTGATCGCCCCGTTCTGGCCGCCGATGGAGAGGATCACCTTCTTTCCGGCCGCCTGCTTGGCCTTGACGTCGGCGCGGAACTGCGCGTCGGTGTAGCCGCCGAGGGCCTTGGACAGGCCCGGGTCCAGGGTGAAGCTGATCGCGCCGGTCTGGGTGGGCACGGCGTCGGCGAAGGAGACCGCGATGATGTCGTAGGCGCTCTGGACGTCGCTCAGGCGCTGCGGGGTCGAGTTGTTGTCGAAGTTCTGCCAGTAGCCGGTGACCGCGTGCGCGGGCAGGCCGGTGACCGGCGGGGTGGTGGCGGTCGCGGTGGCGGTGGGGGTCGGCGTCGCGGTCTGGGTGGGGGTCGCGGTGGCCGTCGGGGTCGGCGTGGCCGTCTTCGTCGGCGTGGCGGTGGCGGTGGCGGTGGCCGTCGGCGACGGGGTGGGGGTGGCGGTCGGGCTCGGCGTGGAGGTGCCGCCCGGGCCGGCCAGTGCGACGTCGTCGGCGAGGTAGGCGCTCTGGCCGTACCAGCCGTGCAGGTAGACGGTGACGCTGGTCGCGCTGGCGCCGGTGGTGAAGGTGGTGGACAGCTGGTTCCAGCTGTTCTGGTTCGACCAGGTCGACGGGTCGGTGCCGCCGGTGCCGCGGGCCCCGAGGTAGACGTACGGGCCCTGGACCCACGCGCTCAGCGTGTAGCTGGTGTTGGGCAGCACGCTGATGGTCTGGGTGCACTCGGCGGTGTCGCCGGCGCCCGGGGTGGCCTGCAGCGCGCCGGTGCCGGAGTGGACCGGGGAGGACACCGTGGTGGCGGCGCCGGCGCAGTTCCAGCCGCCGAGCCCGCCGTCGAAGCCGCCGTTGGTGACCAGGTTGCCGACCGCGGCGTTGGCGCCCCCGGCGAAGAGGGCCAGACCGCCGCCGGCCAGGGCGAGGGCGGTGGCGCCGGCCGCGACGGCCGGGAGGGTGCTGCGCCGGCGCTTGTGCGCGGGCTGGTTCAGCGAACGGGCCATGGGGTGACGCTCCTGGGGGAGGAGCGGCCGCCGCGGTGGGGGGCGCGGCGGCCGCGTGTGGGGGAGGGGAGGTCCGCGATGGGGCTCGGGTGGGACGGGATCCGTGGGGTTCGTTCCGTCCTGGGTCACAAGCTGGACTAGACCATTGCGGGTCGTCAAGCATCGGGCGGTCGGCTTACGGGTCCCTTAAGGATTCGGAGACCGTTCCGTGTCCGCCGACGAACCATCCCCGGCCGAGCCCGGCGCGCCCGCCGGAACAGACTCCGCACAGGACCGTGACCAGACCGCTACCTGCGGCTTTACCGTGCGCCTGCCTGCCGGAGTAGGCTGCGCCGGGGTGGTGACGCACCAGCTGAACGAGTACGGAGGGGTCCGGAAAACATGGGTCTGCGCGATGTCGCCGAACGGACGCCTGGGCTGCGCACCCTGCTGGGCGGGATGTACGGGCTCTACGGCCGCCGGGTCGAGGTCCACCTGGCCCGCACCCCGCACCACATCGGCGTGATCCTCGACGGCAACCGCCGCTGGGCGAAGGCGACCGGCGGCTCCACCGCCTACGGCCACCAGCGCGGCGCCGACAAGATCAGCGAGTTCCTCGGCTGGTGCGACGAGACGCACGTCAAGGTCGTCACCCTGTGGATGCTCTCCACCGACAACCTGGACCGGCCGGCCGACGAGCTCGTGCCGCTGCTCGGGATCATCGAGGACGCCGTCACCGGCCTGGCCTCCGCCCGCCGCTGGAAGGTCCACCCCGTCGGCGCGCTGGACCTGCTCCCGCAGCACACCGCCGACGTGCTCAAGCGCGCCGCCGACGAGACCGCCGACATCGACGGCATCACCGTCAACGTCGCCGTCGGCTACGGCGGCCGGCACGAGATCGCCGACGCCGTCCGCTCGCTGCTCCAGGAGCACGCCGGGCGCGGCACCTCGATCGAGGAGCTGGCGGAGATCCTCGACGTCGAGCACATCGCCGAGCACCTCTACACCCGCAACCAGCCCGACCCCGACCTGATCATCCGCACCTCGGGCGAGCAGCGCCTGTCCGGCTTCCTGCTCTGGCAGAGCGCGCACAGCGAGTTCTACTTCTGCGAGGCGTACTGGCCGGCCTTCCGCAAGGTCGACTTCCTGCGGGCGCTGCGCGCCTACGAGCAGCGGAACCGCCGCCTCGGCCTGTAGCGGCCCGACCAGGGGATCCGGCCTCCGGGGCCCGCGGCCGGGCTCCCCGGGGCGGGTCGGCGCGAAGTGACCGCCGTAGGGCTGGCCTACCCCCACGCGGCGCGAGGCCAAACGTTCACCGGCAATGATCCGTCAGTTCGCCGGGGACGCGAATGCACCGCCCCTCGCCTGGGAATACTCCACTCAGTCCGGTCCCGAGGCCACCGGGGCAGCGGGGGCCGGCATGCCGCGGATGACGCAGGGTCATCCGCTCTGGAGGCCTAGTGGTCAGTTCCAAGAGCCGCCGGACACCAGACCGGCGCACGTACGTTCTCGACACCAGCGTGCTCCTCGCGGACCCGCTCGCCATGACCCGCTTCGACGAGCACGAGGTCGTCCTGCCGGTGGTCGTCGTCACCGAGCTGGAGGCCAAGCGGCACCATCCGGAGCTGGGCTACTTCGCCCGCCAGGCGCTGCGGCTGCTCGACGACTACCGCATCCGCCACGGCCGGCTCGACGAGCCGATCCCGGTCGGAGAGCTCGGCGGCACCATCAGGGTCGAGCTCAACCACTCCGACCTGTCGATACTGCCGGCCGGCTACCGGTCCGGCGGGGGCGAGGCGGACACCCGGATCCTCGCGGTCGCCCGCAACCTGCAGGCCGAGGGGTACGACGTCACCGTCGTCTCCAAGGACCTGCCGCTGCGGATCAAGGCCAGCTCGGTGGGCCTGCTCGCCGAGGAGTACCGGGCCGAGCTCGCGATCACCTCCGGCTGGACGGGCATGTCCGAGCTGCACGTCCAGGCCGATCAGGTGGACGCGCTGTTCGCGGCCGGCCACGACGCCGCGGTGGACGTCGAGGGGGCCGCCGAACTCCCGGTCCACACCGGGCTGGTGCTCACCTCGGAACGCGGCCGGGCGCTCGGCCGGGTGACGGGCGACGGCAGGGTCCGGCTGGTGCGCGGCGAGCGGGAGGCGTTCGGGCTGCGCGGGCGCAGCGCCGAGCAGCGGGTGGCCTTGGACCTGCTGCTCGACCCGGACGTCGGGATCGTCTCGATGGGCGGCCGGGCGGGCACCGGCAAGTCCGCCCTGGCGCTGTGCGCCGGTCTGGAGGCGGTGCTGGAGCGGGGGCAGCACCGCAAGGTGATGGTCTTCCGGCCGTTGTACGCGGTCGGCGGGCAGGAGCTCGGCTACCTGCCGGGTTCCGAGACGGAGAAGATGAGCCCCTGGGCGCAGGCGGTCTTCGACACCCTCTCCGCCGTCACCACCCCGGACGTGATCGAGGAGGTCATCTCCCGGGGGATGCTGGAGGTGCTGCCGCTGACCCACATCCGGGGGCGCTCGCTGCACGACGCCTTCGTGATCGTGGACGAGGCCCAGTCGCTGGAGCGCAACGTCCTGCTGACGGTGCTGTCCCGGATCGGCCAGGGGTCGCGGGTGGTGCTCACCCACGACGTGGCGCAGCGGGACAACCTCCGGGTCGGCCGCTACGACGGCGTGGTGGCGGTGGTGGAGAAGCTGAAGGGGCATCCACTCTTCGCGCACATCACGCTCACGCGCTCGGAGCGTTCGCCGATCGCGGCGCTGGTCACGGAGATGCTGGAGGACATCAGCCCGTGATTCCGCCCTGATCGGGGCATAGTAGGACAATAAGGTCAACTCATGGCGTGGGGCCCGCTCCTGACGGAGCGGGCCCCCGTCCCTTTCATCACATCGAGTGCTTTCTGTCCGGAGAACTCCCGTGCGGTGAATGTGACATGCGCCACGCGGGCGGGAATTGCGTCGACAGTGCCGGGTACGGCATGGTGAGGGTTCTGTCAGGCCCCGCGTACGGTGCGGCAGGGCTTCCGGACCCCGGAAGTCAGGCCCCGGATGGTCCACCAACTCCGGTCGGTGGACAGACAATTGAACACCGATGAGCCGTACGCCGCCCGATTCCAACGCCCGGTCGCCTCACCTCGGCCGGACGCCGGGCCAGCACCTCCCGTGACCAGAGCACCTGCGGAGGTCAGTGCCAAGGGGCATGTTGCGCCCGCACGGTCACGCGTGGGCGATGCTGGAAGGAATCCATGTGACTCGGATCTCGGTCCGGGGAGTCGCTGTGGCCTCCGCCACCGCCGTCACCGCAGTCGGTGCCGTCGTGGGTGTGGCCTCGGGCAGCGAGGGCAAGACGACGCAGACGGTCGACGTCGCCGGCGCGACCCTGCTTGCCGAAGTCCCCTCTGGCGCCCAGGCGCAGACCATCAGTGACAACATCGGCCAGCAGGCCTCCGCCCAGCAGGCCTCGGCCGACGCTGCGGCCAAGGCCGCCGCCGAGCAGAAGGCCGCCGAGGAGGCCGCGCGCCAGAAGGCCGCCGCGGACGCCCAGGCGAAGGCCGACGCCCAGGCCAAGGCCGACGCGGAGAAGGCGGCCAAGGCCGCCGACGACAAGCGCAAGGCCGACGAGGCCGCCGCGAACCGCTCCAAGGCCCGGTCGGCGATGGCCGCCGTCGACAGCAGCACCCCGCCCGTCTCGGTGAGCCCCGGCTCCGTCCAGGACACCGCGCGGCAGATCGTCGGCGACGACACCCAGTTCCAGTGCTTCAGCCAGATCGTGAAGCGCGAGAGCGGCTGGGACTACACCGCGACCAACAAGAGCTCCGGTGCGTACGGTCTGGTCCAGGCGCTGCCCGGCACCAAGATGGCCTCCGCCGGTGCCGACTGGCGCACCAACCCCGCCACCCAGATCAAGTGGGGTCTGAGCTACATGAACAGCCGCTACGGCAGCCCCTGCGGCGCCTGGTCGTTCTGGCAGGCCCACAACTGGTACTAGGAGCACCGCCGCCACGGCGTGCACTTTCGACGGCCCCCGGCCGTCCGTCCTTCGGGGCGGGCGGCCGGGGGTCGTCGCGTCGTGCGGCCGTCGGAGCCGCCGGGCCCTCGGGGCGGAGTCGGGCCGCGCCGCCCGGGCTGCGCTGACCAGTGCGCCCACGGGCGGTGCGGGCCCGGGTGCGGACGCGGGGCGCGGGAAGGGGTCCTGGTTGCTTCCCGCACCGGCCGGTCCGCCGACGGTTGGCTCGCGGGGGCGACTCCGTGTTCCCCGGGGTCTCGCCCGACTCCTCCCCCGCGCTGCGCATCCGAAACCATCTGAAACCTGGTCTTTTGTCCAGTTTTGCCGGTGAGATTGTTCGGGCCGAACCCACCGGCGGCCGGACTCCCCGGGCCACCGCCGGGTAGCGTCATCCCTGACGGCCGTGGCGGGACCCACGGCGTTCCGCCGGCGGCGGCGGTTCGGCAGGGGAGCGGCGGTAACGGGGATGGCACGGGGCGGAAAGGCCTTCAAGGCCGTGGCCAAGGGCATGGCCGTGGTGGCGAGCGCGGCCGCCGTCATCGAACGGCGCCGGCGCGCCGCGATGGCGGCCGACCCGCACGAGCTCGCCGTCCCCGAACTGGCGGGCGCGCCCGAGCCCGTTCCGGCCCCCCGGATCGAACCCGCCCGGCCCGCGGACCTGCCGCCGGCCCCGGCCCAGGCCCCCGCGTCGGCCGGAGCCGCGCCCACCGTGGCCCCCGTCGCCCCCGTGCCGGTCGCGCACGCCGGGCTCGGGCGGGAGTACCACCCCGGCCGGCCCGCCACCCCCGCCGAGGCGGTGCCGTGGAGCCTTCGGGTGGCCGCCGAGTCGACCTGGCGGCTGCTGCTGCTCGGCGCCGCGCTCTACGCCGTCTTCTACATCGTCGACATGCTGCGGCTGGTCGCCTTCGCGGTGCTGGCCTCCCTGCTGATCTCCGCGCTGCTGGAGCCCTCGGTCTCCTGGCTGCGCCGGCGCGGGGTGCCGCGCTCGCTGGCGGCGGGCGGGGTGTTCCTCAGCGGCCTGGCCGGCATCGGCCTGGTCGGCTGGTTCGTGGTCTGGCAGGTGACGACCAACCTGTCCAAGGTGACCACCCAGGTCAAGGACGGCGTCAACCAGCTGCGCGACTGGATGATCACCGGGCCGCTGCACCTGACCCAGCAGCAGATCACCGACTTCGCGAACCAGATCACCAAGGCCATCACCACCAACACCGACCAGCTGACCTCGGCCTCGATCACCGGTGCCCAGATCGCCGTCGAGGTGCTGACGGCGGTGCTGATGACCTTCTTCACCACCTTCTTCTTCCTCTACGACGGCGGCCGGATCTGGAACTGGGCGCTGCGCGGCCTGCCCAGGCACTCCCGGTTCGCGATGGCGGGGGCCGGGCCCAAGGCCTGGGCGACGCTCACCGCGTACGTCCGCGGCACCGTCTGCGTGGCCTTCATCGACGCGGTCTGCATCGGCGTCGGGATCGACCTGCTCGGCGTGCCGCTGGCGATGCCGCTGGCCGTGATCATCTTCCTGGGCGCCTTCGTCCCGCTGGTCGGCGCCCTGGTCACCGGGACGGTGGCGGTGCTGATCGCCCTGGTCACCCAGGGGCCGTGGACGGCGCTGATGGTGCTGGTCGTGCTGGTCGCGGTGATGCAGATCGAGAGCCACATCCTCCAGCCGCTGATCCTCGGCCGCGCGGTGCGGGTGCACCCGCTGGGCGTGGTGCTCGGCGTCGCGGCGGGCGGCATCATCGGCGGCATCGGCGGAGCGGTGGTCGCCGTCCCGCTGATCGCCGTCACCAACACCGTGGTCACCCACCTGCGCCGCCGCAACGAGGCGGGGCAGGAGGTCTTCACCGCGCTGGAGGCCGCCCGGGAGGCGGCCGGCCGCAGCGCCGCGGCGAACGCGTCGGGCCCGTCGGGTCCGAACGCCTCCGGCGCGGACTCCGCGGCCGGGCACCCGCCCACCGCGCACCCGGAGGCGGCGCCGGTCACCAGCCCCTGAGGACCGGGACGAACGGCACCGCGAGGACGCCCAGCAGGGCGGCCTCGCCGACCAGGGCCACCCGCACCGCGCGGGCCCGGGTGCGGGCGGGGGTGAACGCGGTGAGGGCCCAGCCGAGGAGGGCCCCGCCCAGCGGGCCGGCCACGGGGGCGAGCAGGCCGAGGGCGACGACCGGGCCGTGGCCGAAGTCGGTCCAGATGAACGCGATCGGCAGCCACATCCCGATCGCGACCGCGACCAGGCCCCACGAGATCCAGGCGAAGGTCGGCCAGGCCGAGCCGGGCGGCAGTTCCCTCAGGTCGGACACGGTGTTGTTCTCCCCCCGGAGTCGATCTTCCGTTGCCTACACGCCGGTTCCGGCCGCCCCGGTTCCGGTCGGCCGGCTCCGGTCCGGGACCGCTCGGGCCGCGGCCGGGGGCGGTCCGGGGGCGGTCCGGACCGGGCCCGGGAACCGTCCGGGAACGCCGACGGGCCCCTTCCGGACGCGGTGTCCGGAAGGGGCCCGTCGGGCCGGGTGCACGATCCGTCAGGCGTCGACGGTGGCGAGGGCGGCCTCGGCGTCGAGGACGCCGGCCACGGCCTGCAGCACGGCGGCGATCTTCATCGAGGCCTGGACGACCTCGCGCTCCACGCCGGCCTTGCGCAGCACGGCCTCGTGCGAGTCGAGGCACTGGCCGCAGCCGTTGATGGCCGAGACCGCGAAGCACCAGAGCTCGAAGTCGACCTTCTCGACGCCCGGGGTGCCGATGATGTTCATCCGCAGACCGGCCCGCATCGTGCTGTACTCCTTGTCGGAGAGCAGGTGCAGGGTCCGGTAGTAGACGTTGTTCATCCCCATGATCGCGGCCGCGCCCTTGGCGGCGGTGTACGCCTCCGGGGAGAGGTTGGCCTTCGCCTCGGGCTCCAGCTCGCGCAGCAGGCCGGCGCTACGGGTGGCCATCGCGCAGGACAGCACGGTGCCCCAGAGCTGCTGGGCGGGGAGGTCGGAGTTGCCGATGACCGAGCCCAGGTTGAGCTTGAGGTCCTTGGCGTAGTCCGGGAGGGCGGCCTTGAGGTCGTCGAGGGCCATGGGTCAGCCCGCCAGCAGGGCCTGGGCGTCGAGGGTGTCCTCGCCCTTGGTCCAGTTGCACGGGCACAGCTCGTCGGTCTGCAGGGCGTCGAGCACCCGCAGGACCTCCTTGGGGTTACGGCCGACGGAGCCGGCGGTCACCATGACGAACTGGATCTCGTTGTTCGGGTCGACGATGAACACCGCGCGCTGGGCGGTGCCGTCGGCGGCCTCGACGCCGCAGGCGCGCATCAGGTCGTGCTTGACGTCGGCCAGCATCGGGAAGGGCAGGTCGCGCAGGTCCTTGTGGTCCTTGCGCCAGGCGTGGTGCACGAACTCGGAGTCGCCGGAGACGCCGAGGATCTGGGCGTCGCGGTCGGCGAACTCGTCGTTCAGCTTGCCGAACGCGGCGATCTCGGTCGGGCAGACGAAGGTGAAGTCCATCGGCCAGAAGAAGACGATCTTCCACTTGCCCTCGTAGGACTTGTGGTTGATCTCGGCGAAGGCGTTCGCGGCGTCCAGGTCGACGCAGGCGTTGAGTTCGAACTCGGGGAACTTGTCACCGATCGTGAGCACGTTCGCTTCTCCTGAAGTGAGATGAGGGGCGTTTGTCCGGATTCCGGACACGTCCTACGTTTCCACATCGTGGACTGATCGGGGAAATAGCTAGACTGGATGTGTCTGATCGGAGATGGCTATCAGTACCGAACCTCCCACGTCCAAGCCCCGCAGTCGCCGTCCCGCCGCCGCGAGACCCGAGCGGCCTGTGGCGAGCGCCACAACCCGCAGCCCCCGGACGCCGACCGTCGCCCAGCTCAGGGCCTTCGTCGCGGTCGCCGAGCACCGGCACTTCCGGGAGGCCGCGGCGGCCACCGGGACGAGCCAGCCGGCCCTGTCCGGCGCGGTCGCCGCGCTCGAGGAGGCGCTAGGCGCGCAGCTCGTCGAGCGTACGACGCGCAAGGTGATCGTCACCCCACTAGGGGAGCGGGTACACGCGCACGCACGCCGGGTGCTGGCCTCGCTGCAGGCCCTCACCGAGGAGGTCGAAGCCGCCCGCCGGCCCTTCACCGGCCCCCTGCACCTCGGCGTCATCCCGACCGTCGCGCCCTACCTGCTGCCCACGGTGCTGCGGCTGGTCCGCGACCGCTTCCCGGAGCTGGAGCTGCACGTCCACGAGGAGCGCACCCCCCCGCTGCTGGAGGGGCTGGCCGCCGGACGCCTCGACGTCCTGCTGCTCGCGCTCCCGGCCGGCGGCGCCTCGCCGACCCGGGACATCCCGCTGTTCGACGAGGACTTCGTGCTGGTCACCCCGCCCGGGCACCCGCTCGCCGGGCGGATCGACGTCCCGCGCGACGTCCTGCTCGACCTGGACGTGCTGCTGCTGGAGGAGGGGCACTGCCTGCGTGACCAGGCCCTCGACATCTGCCGGGAGGTCGGCGCCGACCCGTCCGGCTCCACCACCCGTGCGGCGGGGCTGTCCACCCTCGTCCAGCTGGTCGCCGGAGGGCTCGGCGTGACCCTGCTGCCCGCCACCGCGCTGGACGTCGAGGCGGGCCGCACCGACCGGCTGGCCGCCGTCCGCTTCGCCGCGCCGGCGCCCGGCCGCCGGATCGGCCTGGCCACCCGGCCGGGCTCGGCGCGCAGTGCCGAGTACGAGCGCTTCGGTGCCGCGCTGCGCGAGGTGCTGGCCGACCTCCCGGTCCGGATCGCCTCCTGACGCTGCGCCCGGCGCCGGGGCTGTCGGCGCGCGCCCGGCGCCCGGGCTGCCGACGCGGGGCCGGCGCCGGGGCTGTCGACGCGCGGCCGGCGCCGGGCGGGTCTAGCGGATCGCGGCCGGGGCGCCCAGGCAGAGCCCGACGGTGGTGGCCACCAGAAGGTCGAGGGCGCGCAGGGTGTCCTGGTCGGGCTGCTCGCCGGGAGCGCGCAGGGCCAGGTAGCGGTCGGTCAGGCCGTCGAAGCCGGTGAGGAAGTGGACGGCGATCTCCCGGGCGGGCATCGCCAGGTCGAGGCCGTGCGCCTCGGCGAGTGCGGTGAGCATCTCCGCCGCGGTGCCCTCGATCCCGTGCTGGAGCGCCCGCATGATCTCCTGCAGGTCCGGGTCGCGCATCGCCAGTGCGGCGAACTCGCTCAGCAGCACGCAGCGCCCGTCCTCGCCGGTCGAGCTCTCCCAGAGTGCGTGGACCAGCGTCCCGACCTGCTCGCCGAAGGTGCCGTCGCCCGGGTAGGCGGCGCGGACGTGGCCGATGAACTCCGCGGTCAGCTGCTCGACCACGGCCCGGTAGAGGTCCTTCTTGGTGCCGAAGGTGTAGTGCACCGTGGCCTGGGCCACGCCCAGCTCGGCCGCGATCGCCCGGGTGCTGCCGGCGGCGACGCCCTCCCGGGTCATCAGGTCGAGGGCGGCCTGGACCAGTTGCGGGCGGCGTTCGGAGGCGGGGACGTGAGCCATCCAGCCAGGGTAGCGCCATGGTCGGTCAACCGCGTCGAATGATTCTGTCGATCGATCCTGTCGGTCAACTTGGTCACCCGACAAACTTGCGCGTACGGTGGGACGCGACCGTCCAGGCGCCCGCCTGCCCGACGACCTGACCGAGGGGTCACCCATGGCCACGTACCTGTACCGACTGGGCCGCCACTGCTTCCGGCGGAGACGGGCCGTGCTGGCCGTCTGGATCGCCGTGCTGATCGCGATCGGCGGGGCCGCGGGAGCGTTCGCCGGGAAGACCAGCGACGAGTTCAAGGTGCCGGGCACCGAGGCGCAGACCACCCTGGACCGGATCAAGGACACCTTCCCGGAGCAGGGCCACGGCTCCGCCCAGGTGGTCTTCGCCGCCCCCGCCCCCGGCGGCGCCACCGCACCCGGGGCCGGCCGGGCCGTCAGCGAGGCGGTCGGCCGGATCGCCGCCGTCCCGGGCGTCGCCGCCGTGCCCGACCCGTACGCCACCGGCGCCGTCTCGCCGGACGGCCGGGTCGTGATCGCCCTGGTCTCCTTCGACCACAAGCTCGCCGACGTCACCGACCAGCAGCGCGAGGCCGTCCGGGCCGCCGCCGAACCGGCCCGCTCGGCCGGGCTGGACGTCGCCTTCGGCGGCGACGCCTACAACCGGATGGCCCAGGTCGACGGCGGCGAGGCGGTCGGCCTGGCCGTCGCCGGAGTCGTCCTGGTGGTCACCCTCGGCTCGCTGGTCGCCGCCGGTCTGCCGCTGCTGACCGCGCTGGTCGGGGTCGGCGTCGCGATGGCCGGGATCATGGCGCTGTCCGGCTCCTTCGAGATCATCACCACCGCCCCGGTGCTGGCCCTGATGGTCGGCCTCGCCGTCGGCATCGACTACGCGCTGTTCATCCTCTCCCGCCACCGCCGCCACCTCGACGAAGAGCTGGAGCCCGAGGAGGCCGCCGCCCGGGCCACCGCCACCGCGGGCAGCGCGGTCGTCTTCGCCGGCCTGACCGTGGTCGTCGCGCTCGCCGGACTCGCCGTCGCCGGCGTCCCGTTCCTCACCGTGATGGGCCTGGCCGCCTCCGGCGCCGTCGTGGTGGCCGTCCTGGTCGCGGTCACCCTGCTGCCCGCGCTGCTCGGCTTCGCCGGCCGCGCCATCGACCGGCTCCCGGTGTGGCGGCGGGCGCTGCGCACCGGTGGCCGCACCACCCTGGGCGAGCGCTGGGCCCGCTTCGTGGTCCGTCGCCCGCTGGCCGTGCTGCTCGTCGGTCTGGCGGGCCTGGGCGCCCTCGCGGTGCCCGCCGCGAGCCTCAGCCTGGGACTGCCGGGCGGTGGCTCGATGGCGGCCGGCACCGACGCGCGCAAGGCCTACGACCTGGTCGGCGGCAGTTTCGGGCCGGGCTTCAACGCCCCGCTGGTGGTCGTGGTGGACGCCCACGGCACCCCGCAGCCGCAGCAGGCGGTCCAGGGCGTCGCGGCGAAGCTGCAGACCCTCCCGGGCGTCCAGACGCTGCTGCCCCCGTCCGCGGACGGCACCGGCCGCACCGCGCTGCTGACCGTCATCCCGCGGACCGGCCCGGACCACGCCGACACCAGGGCCCTGGTCAACGAGATCCGCGACCAGCGCGCTCCGCTGCGGGCCGCGACCGGCGCGGACATCGCCGTCACCGGCACGACCGCCGCCAACATCGACGTCTCCACCAAGCTCGGCCAGGCCCTGCCGCCGTTCCTCGCGGTGATCGTCGGGATCGCGGTGGTGCTGCTGGCCCTGGCGTTCCGCTCGGTGCTCGTTCCGCTGAAGGCGGTGGCCGGCTTCCTGCTCAGCGTCACGGCCTCGCTCGGCGCGGTCGTCGCGGTCTACCAGTGGGGCTGGCTGGACGGCCTGATCGACGTGCCGAAGGTCGGGCCGGTGGTGAGCTTCGTGCCGATCCTGCTGATCGGCGTGCTGTTCGGGCTGGCGATGGACTACGAGCTGTTCCTGGTCTCCGGGATGAAGGAGCAGTACGTCCACGGCAAGGCGCCGCGCGAGGCCGTGGTGGCCGGGGTGCGGGGCGGCGCCCGGGTGGTCACGGCCGCCGCGCTGATCATGGTGTCGGTGTTCGGCTCGTTCGTCTTCGGCCACGACCCGATCGTCCAGCCGATCGGCTTCGCCCTCGCGGTGGGCGTGCTGGTGGACGCGTTCGTGGTGCGGATGGCGCTGGTGCCGGCCGCGATGGCGCTGTTCGGCCGGGCCGCCTGGTGGTTCCCGAAGCGGCTGGAGCGGGTCGTGCCGCGGGTCGACATGGAGGGTGAGCAGCTGGTCGCGCAGCTGGAGCGGCGGCCCGCGGAGGAGCCGGTCCGGGTCTGAGCGGGCGCCGGCGGCTGGGCTTGCGCGGCGCTGTCGGAGGCCGGGCGGGTGCGCCGCTGTCGGAGGCCGGGGGCCGGGTCCGAGTCGGCGCCGGGGCGCTCGGGCGGTCGCGGCCGCCCGGGCGCTCAGCCCTGCGGCAACCGCTGCTCGAACCAGACCACCTTGCCGGTGCCCAGCCGGGTGGCCCCCCAGCGGTCCGCGCACCTGGCCACGATCTGCAGCCCGCGGCCGCGCTCGTCGTCCGGCCCGGTCCGGCGCGGCCGCGGCAGCAGCGGGCTGTCGTCGCCGACCTCGCAGCGCAGCCGGGTGGTGCGCACCAGGCTCAGGGTCACCGGCCGGGTCGCGTGCTGGACGGCGTTGGTCACCAGCTCGCTGACCATCAGCTCGGTCGCCTCGCTGAGCGAGCCGAGCCCCCAGCGGCGCAGCGTGTGCGCGGCCAGCCGACGGGCCCGGCCGGGCGTCTCGTTGCGCGGCTGCAGGTACCAGTGGGCGACGTCCCCGGCCGGGATGCCGTCGAAGCAGGCGCCGAGCAGGGCGATGTCGTCGCCGCGGTCGCCCGGCGGCAGGATCCGCAGCGCCTCCTGGCAGAGCTGTTCGGGGGCCTGCCAGCGGGCGGCGGCGATCCGGGCGCGGAGCACCTCCAGGCCGTCGCTGATCGCCCGGGTGCGGGTCTCCACCAGGCCGTCGGTGAACAGCAGCAGGGCCGATCCGGGCGGTGCGGGCAGCTCGACGGAGTTGAAGTCCACGCCGCCGACCCCGATCGGCGCCCCGGAGTCCAGCTCCACCAACTCGGCCGTCCCGTCCGGTCGGACGAGCACCGGCGGGACGTGCCCGGCGTTGGCCAGCACCACCCGGTTGGCGATCGGGTCGTACACCGCGTACACGCAGGTCGCCAGGTGCTGCTCGCGGCCGAGCCGCTGGGCCTGCTCGTCCAGGTGGTAGAGCACCTCGTGCGGCGGCAGGTCGAGGGCGGCCAAGGTCTGTGCGCTGGTGCGCAGTTGGCCCATGATGGCGGCCGAGGTGAGTGAGTGGCCCATCACGTCGCCGACGATCAGGGCGACCCGGTTGCCGGGCAGCGGCACGGCGTCGTACCAGTCGCCGCCGACCTGCGCGCCGCGCTCGCCCGGCAGGTAGCGCTGGGCGATCCGGACACCGTGCGGCTGCGGCAGCCGCAACGGCAGCATGCTGCGCTGGAGTTCGTTGGCTATCTCCCACTCGCGGGCGTACCGCAGTGCGGTGTCCACGGCCAGCCCGGCCTGGGTCGCGAGGTGCGCGGCGGTCGCGGTGTCGGCGGCGTCGAAGCCCGGCCGGCCGGTGCGTTCAGGGGGCCGGCGGATCAGCACCAGCAGGCCGAGGACGGCCTTGCGGCCGCGCAGCGGCAGCGCCAGCACCGAGGTGCCGGGTGCCAGCCGGGCCGGCCCGCGGGTGCCGTACAGCTCGCGCAACAGCGTCGCGGTGCGCTCGGCGCCGGGGCTGCCGAGCACCGCGGGCTCGGCGGGACGCCTGCTGAGCAGGGTGTGCGCGAGCACTCCGCCGCGGGTCACCGGGGTGGCCGGGCCGGTGTCGGCGGTCGAGCGGAAGCCGTAGCGGGACCGGTTCCGCTCGTCGACGCCGCCGGGCCGCCCGCGCCGTCCGATCCGGGTGCCGGTGCTGTGGTGGATCCGCAGTTCGTCCGGGAAGCCCGGTTCGCGCTCGACGTTGGGCAGCGGGTCGCGCAGGTGGATCACGGCGGCGTCGGCCAGCGTGGGGACCAGCACCCGGCCGATGTTGCGCAGCGTCGCGGACAGGTCGAGCGCGCTGTTGATCCGGCGGGTCGCCGAGTCGAGGTAGCCGAGGCGGTCCGCCACGTCGTCGCGGGCCGGCCCGGCGGCGGCCGGTGGGAGGGCGCCGGGCGCGGCCGGCTCGGCGCCCCGCGGGTGCGGGAGGGCAGGCGACTGTCCGGCCTCTGGTTTGAGCTGGTCGCGCACGGCTGCCTGTCCTGGACTCGAGGGGTGCTGTGAGGTGTGGTGCTGGCTGGCTTTCCTGGTCCCGCGGTCGATCAGCCGACGCGTCGACAGCACAGGAACAGCTGTTCCTCCGGCGGCAGCGTGGTACTGGCCGGCGCGTACGGGTGCCCCGAGCACTCCTCGACGGAGAAGCCCGCCGCGACCAGAACCCGCTCCAGATCCTCCCTCAGATACCCACTGATCCGCAGCTCTCTGCCAAGGAACGGAAGCGGAACGTGATCCAGGTCGGCCTCGACCATGCCGAGCGCCAGCAGGCCGCCCGGCCGCAGGAGTTCGCGCAGCCGCCCGAGCACCGTCGGGATCTCGTCCTGGGGCAGCAGGATCAGCGAGAAGAACGCGGTGACGGCGGCGAACCCGCCCCGGCCCGAGGGCCCCAGCCCGGGGGCGCCCCAGACCCGCTCGGCGCGCTCGGTGGCCAGATCGAAGAGGTCGATGCGATGGAACACCGGCGGGTGCTCGCCGGGGTATCGGGCCTCCGCGGCCAGGGTGAGCATCACGTCCGAGAGGTCCACCCCGGTGACCCGCAGGCCGCCGGCGGTGAGCTGGCGGACCGTCGGCTCACCCGTCCCGCAGCCGACGTCCAGGACCGGGGCGCCCGGTTCGAGCTCGGCCAGCAGCCGCTGCCCGCAGGCCAACTGGCCGTCCTTCGCCGGGAAGGCGTCGCCGTACCCGGCTCCGATGGTGTCGAAGGCGACCGCCTGGAGGGCCCGCGCGGCCCGGCGCCGCCGCAGGTCGGGATCGTCGTCACCCGCGTCCTCGTCGACGGGGAACGCGTCGGATATCTGTCCGGTCGTCACGATTGAGAGGCACCCTTCCACCCGTGGCCTCCGGGCGGCTGCACGCGGCCGCACGGGTCCGGGCCGCCGTCCGCCCCGGCGCCCGCCCTGCCTCGCCGGCCCACACGGTGTCGGCAGACACTCGTGTGTGTACTGGCATCCGAGAATATGCGCGATCACCGTGCCATGGGGTCCCTTTCCGGCCAACTCGTCATGCTTGGGCCGGTGTGGACGGGCTTGCGGAAGCACGACGGTGCGGGCCAGGGTGGTGCGGACCGGCGCCGCACGCCGCATGGCGCGCCGTGGTGAGGCCGCTGACCTGCGATGCCGCCGATCCGCAGGCTGACAATCGGACGTTTATCGAACGTCAATCGCCCCGGTGCAGAGTGGAGTCCAGCGCCGGGGAAGCGTTGAGGGCGCTCCCGCAGCCGGGGGGCTGCGGGAGCGCCGACGCGCGGATCGGGGGAGGAACTCCGCTGGGGGGCGGAGGCCTACGGCGCGGGGGGAGGGGAAGGGAGGGGCTCGGTGTGCTGTCGTTCGATGAGGGCCGCCACGGGGGAGGCCTCAGGCACACCGAGCCGCGTGAAGATCGCGTGCGCCTCCTGCAGACACGCCAGCCCGCGCGCGGGCTGCGCGAGCGCCAGCAGCGCCTCGCCGAGCGCGGCGTTCGCCAGGCCCTGGCAGTAGGCGGAATCCATCTCCCGGCCGATCGCGAGTGACTCCTCGGCCGCCTCGGCCGCCTCCGCGTGCTGACGTGCGGAGAGGAGGGCGGAGGAGAGCCGGGCCAGTGTGTACCCCTCCCAGAGGACGTTCTGCTGGGACCGGTACAGCTGGTGGGCCTCGCGCAGGTGCGGTACGGCGTCACCGGCGGTGAGCACCACCCCGAGCTGGTAGAGGGTGTGGGCGAGGCAGGGGCCGTTCTCGGACTTCCGGGCTGCGGCGACGCCGTCGGTCGCGGACTGGATCGCCGTCTCCGTCATGCCCAGCCGGTTCTGCACCCGGGCGATGTTGCTGATCAGTCTGGCCTCGCCGATCGCCGTGCCGACGATCCGGCTGATGGCGAGGGCCTGTTCGAGGAACGGCAGGGCCTCGGCCGTGCGGTTGCCGACGCTGAGGATCCACCCGAGCGTGTTGGCCGTGGCCAGGCGGAGGACGGTCGCGTCGTCCGGGGCCTGGAAGCCGAGGCTCCGGAGGAGGGACTGCTCGGCGCCGTGGAAGTCGCTGGTCACCGACTGCAGCGTGCCGAGCGCGAAGTGCACCCGGGCGAGCGCGGCCGCGTCGTCGCGCAGCTCCGAGTCGCCGCCCGTGATCTCCAGGATCCGCCGGACCCGGGGGCCGTGCGTCGGGTCGGGGCCGAGTCCGTAGAGGAGGATCAGCAGGTCGATCGCCGACCGCTGCAGGGCGACGGGCCCGTTGGCGGCGGCTTCGATGGCGCTGAGCAGCAGGGCGCCCTCCGTACGGAGCCAGTCCTGAGCGGACGCGCCGGTCGGGAGGCTGAGCCCCGGTGAGACGAGGGTGGTGAGCAGTTCCGGCAGCGGGTCGTCCGGCTCGATGGCCTGGGCGGCGTTGTGGACGGTCGGGATCAGCAGGTCGAGGAGCCGGAGGACGGCCTGCTCCTGGTCCCCGGAGTCCCCGATCCGCTCGTTCTGCCGCTGGGCGTAGAGCCGGAGGAGGTCGTGGTACCGGTAGCGGCCGGGCGTGAAGCACTCCAGCATGTTGGCTTCGACCAGTGCTTCGGTGAGGTCCTCGGCGGTGTCCTCGTCCACGCCGAGCAACGCCGCGGCTGCCGCGAGGGGTATGTCGGGCGCGTCGATCAGGGAGAGCAGCCGAAAGGCCCGGGCCTCGGGAACGGAGAGCTGTCCGTACCCGAGCCCGATCGTGGTCTCCACGGCGAGGTTGCCGAGTTGCAGTTCGTCCAGGCGCCTGCGCTGGTCGGCTAACAGCCGAGCCAGGTCGGAAACGCTCCACCGGGGGCGACTGGCCAACCGTGCTGCGGCGATCCGGACCGCGAGCGGAAGGAACCCGCAGGCGGTGACGACCGCCATGGCCGCCTCCGGTTCGGCGGCCACCCGTTGTTCCCCGACGATGGCGGAGAACAGCGACAGTGCCTCTTCAGGAGTCAGCTCCTCGACGTCGAACAGCTGCGCCCCGGGGATCCCGGCCAGCCGGGACCTGCTGGTGGCGAGCACCGCACAGCCGGAGACGCCGGGGATGAGGGGCCGGATCTGCTCGGCGTCCCGCGCGTTGTCCAGCAGGATGAGCATGCGTCGGCCGGCGAGCTGCGACCGGTAGAGGGCTGCTCGTTGTTCGAGTGAGTCGGGGTTCTCGGTGACCCCGAGCGCGTGGAGGAAGTCGCCCAGGACGACGACGGGGTCGGCCGGGGAGGCGCCGGCTCCGCGCAGGTCGACGTACAGCTGCCCGTCCGGGAAGTCGGACCTGACGCGGTGGGCGACGTGGACGGCGAGCGTGGTCTTCCCGACTCCGCCGATTCCTGCCAGGGAGGTCACCAGCACCGCCTGGCCGGTGGCGTTCATCAGGACGGTGGAGAGGTCGGACACCAGATCGGTCCGCCCGCTGAAGTCCGAGACATCGGCGGGGAGTTGCGCCGGTGCCGGTGGTCCGGCCGGGCTCTCCTCGCGGGCCGCCCCGTCGGCCGTCGAGACTGGGAGTGCCAGCGCGGGATCGGCGGCGAGGATGCGCGCGTGCATGGCCGACAGGCCGGCGCCGGGTTCCACGCCCAGCTCGTCGATGAGCAGCTTCCGCGTGTCGGTGTAGACGCCCAGGGCCTCGGCCTGCCGCCCGCAGCGGTACAGCGCCAGCATGAGCAGTTCACGGAGTCGCTCGCGCAGGGGGTGTTCGGCGGTCAGGCCGTTGAGCTCGCCGACGATCTCGGCGTGCAGCCCGATGTCGAGGGCGGCGGCGCACAGGTCCTCGGACGCGGCGACCTGACGTTCGGCCAGTCGCAGCCGCTGGCTCTCGGCGTAGGGTCCCGGGATGCCCGTGAGCGGGCGGCCGCTGAACAGGCCGAGGGCCTGGACCAGCAGGCGGTGGGCCTCGGACTTGTTGCCGGCGGCCCGGGCGGACGTCGCCTCGGCGGAGAGCCGTTCGAAGACCGTCAGATCGACTGCTTCGCCGGGGATCCGCAGGGCGTATCCGTCCGCGACCGAGACCAGGAGCTCGGCGGGCGCCCGTACTTCGCGGCGCGGCTCGATGACGGCCCGCAGCCGGGAGACGTAGGTGCGGAGCGCGGCCACGGCCTGTGCCGGCGGGCGGTCGCCCCAGAGCGCGTCGACGAGGTCCTGCGTGGTGACCGGGCGCCCGGCGTGGAGGAGGAGCGTGCTCAGAACGGCTTGTTGTTGCGGGGAGCCGAGGGAGACGGGCTTGTCGTCGAGCCAGGCCTGGACCGGGCCGAGGACCTGGAAGCGCAGCGCAGGTGCCGGCGGCGTCTCCCGAAACTCCATGAAGTCCCCCGATGGCCTGTGGTGTTGATTCCGCGAAGGGCGCTCGGCGGTCCGCCGCGATGGTTCAGCCTAGGCGGACGCCCGACTCTGCCGGATGGCACTGCAAGCCGCACGATGTTTATCGGACATTTAATCAACCCTACGATACTGTCCGCGCGCCCGCGCCAAGCAGGTCGGGCTGAACACATTTGATGACCGAAAGGCGGCCGCCCAATGGCCAACAACCAGAGCGAGACCTCGGAGCCGTCGACGCCCGACAACGCGGCGCGGACCTCGGCCCCGGAGGCTGCTGTGGAGGCGGGCAAGGCTGTCGAGGGCGCGGTGACCGCCTCCTCGAACCCGACCGGATACACCGAGCCCACTCCCGAGCAGAAGGCGGCCCTCGAGGGCGAACTGTTCGGCGACGAGGCCGAGCACGTGGTGGAGCCCGCCGAGCCGACGACGGGCGAGCCGGGCAAGAAGTACGAGCCGGAGAGCATCATCTCCAGCCACCCGTAAGCACCCGCAGAACCGTCTGCCCCGGTATCCTCGGCCAGCCGCAATCCGACTGGGACGGCGCCCCCGCTTTGCTTGCCGCGAAGGTGGGGGCGCCGGTCGTTATGCCGGGGAATGGGGGATTGGGCGCTGCGGTACGGTCGATTCCGGCACCTGGCGCCCGGCCGGTGACCAGCGCCTCCCGTGTCGTGCCGGGGGGTGGGCGGGGCGTTCCGGAATTTCGGATTCACCGGGGATTGCCAGGTCCGAAATGCTTGGTTTGAGCGGATTCCGGAGCAATTCCAGCGAATCGTGATCTCAGGCGCAGGCGCGGAGCCGAGCGCTGTCGGAGAGGTCCGGCGCGCGGCCCGGCGGCCGTCTCGCGGGCTCGGGGTCGGGGTCGTCGGTGGCGGGTGGGCTCGTGGGGGCGGGGGAGAGGTGGCCCGGTTCGGCGGTCCACTCGCAGCCGCCGGTCTCGGGGCGCAGGTAGTGCTCTCCGCCGAGGGTGTCCATGTAGATGCCGGTGCGTCCGGTCCTCCGGTCGAGGACGAGTTCACCCACGTGCGGCCGGTAGGCCGCGGCGTCGCGTTGACGGGTGCTCACCGCACTGCTCCCTTGCTCTGGTGCGGGTGCGGCGCCGGGTGGGGCCGCCCCCTGGTCGCTGTCCGTGCGTGTGTGGTGCTGCTCGGCGACTACCCAGCATCTCTAGAGAAGCTAATATCTCTAGAGATGTCAACGGTCGTATCTCCTTACCGGCGGCCGTGGGCGCGCCTAGGATTTGTCCGAGGGAGAGGGAGCGGCGATGACCGGCAGCAGTGGCGACAAGCAGCCCAAGTACCAGCGGATCGCCGACTCGCTGAAGGCGGCCATCGGCACCGGCCGCTACCGGGCCGGGGACCGGCTCCCGGGGGAGAACGACCTCATGGACGAGTACGGCGTCGCCCGGATGACGGCCCGCCAGGCACTGGGCGTGCTGCAGAGCGAGGGCATCGCCGAGGCGCGCCGGGGTGCCGGGGTCTTCGTGCGGGACTTCCGGCCGCTGCGGCGGCGCGGGATCCAGCGGCTGGCGCAGGGGCAGTGGGGGTCGGGCCGGTCGATATGGTCGGCCGACATCGACAACCGGTCGCTGGTGGTCGACCAGGTGTCGGTCACCGAACTGGGCGCGCCCGAGCACGTGGCGGGGGTGCTGGGGGTGGACCCCGGCGCGCCGATGTGCGTGCGGCACCGCCGCTTCGTCCTGGACGGCAAGCCGGTGCTGCTGTCCACCTCCTACCTGCCGGCCGGGCTGGTCGCCGGCACGGCCATCACCCGCGAGGACACCGGCCCGGGCGGCACCTACGCGCGCCTGGCCGAGATAGGCGCCAAGCCCGTCCACTTCCGGGAGGAGGTCCGCTCCCGGATGCCCAGCGGCGAGGAGGGCGCCCGGCTGGAGCTCTCCGCCGGGACCCCGGTCATCCTGATCTGCCGGACCGCCTTCGCCGACGAGGGCCAGGTCGTCGAGCTCAACGAGATGATCCTCGACGCGGCCTCCTACGTCCTGGAGTACGACTTCGACGCCTGAGCGGCCCCGGCCCGGCCCAACTCGCCGGCCCGAACGCGTCCGACGCCCCGGCCCGCACCGCACCGGCCCGCACCGGCTCGCCCCCCGGAACGCCGCCGCCCCGGGCGCGTGGTGCGGCCGGGGCGGCGGTGGGGCGGGGCGGGGGCTACTCCTTGGAGCGGACCCGCAGGTTGGTGATCAGCGGCCCCTCGGTGGTCTCCCGGAAGAAGTCGTTGCCCTTGTCGTCGACGACGATGAAGGCCGGGAAGTCCTCGACCTCGATGCGCCAGACGGCCTCCATGCCGAGCTCGGCGTACTCCAGGACCTCGACCTTCTTGATGCAGTCCTGGGCGAGGCGGGCGGCCGGGCCGCCGATGGAGCCGAGGTAGAAGCCGCCGTGCTGGGCGCAGGCGTCGGTGACCTGCTTGCTGCGGTTGCCCTTGGCGAGCATCACCATGGAGCCGCCGGCGGCCTGGAACTGGTCGACGTAGGAGTCCATCCGGCCGGCCGTGGTGGGGCCGAAGGAGCCGGAGGCGTAGCCCTCGGGGGTCTTGGCCGGGCCCGCGTAGTAGACCGGGTGGTCCTGGAGGTACTTCGGCATGCCCTCGCCGGCGTCCAGGCGCTCCTTGATCTTGGCGTGCGCGATGTCGCGGGCGACGACCAGGGTGCCGGTGAGCGAGAGCCGGGTCTTGACCGGGTACTTGGACAGCTCGCCGCGGATCGCCGACATCGGCTGGTCGAGGTCGATGCGCACGACGTCGTCGTCGAGGTGCTCGTCGGTGGTGTCCGGCAGGTACTTGGCCGGGTCGGTCTCCAGCTGCTCCAGGAAGACGCCCTCGGCGGTGATCTTGCCGAGTGCCTGGCGGTCGGCGGAGCAGGAGACGGCCATGGCCACCGGCAGCGAGGCGCCGTGGCGCGGCAGGCGGACGACGCGCACGTCGTGGCAGAAGTACTTGCCGCCGAACTGGGCGCCGATGCCGATCTTCTGGGTCAGCTCGGTGACCTTGGCCTCCAGTTCCAGGTCGCGGAAGCCGTGCCCGGTCCTGGCGTCGCCCTCGGTCGGCAGGTTGTCCAGGTAGTGCGCGGAGGCGTACTTGGCGGTCTTGAGCGCGAACTCGGCGCTGGTGCCGCCGATCACGATGGCCAGGTGGTACGGCGGGCAGGCCGCGGTGCCGAGGGAGCGGATCTTCTGCTCCAGGAACGAGAGCATGCTCGCCTCGTTCAGGATGGCCTTGGTCTCCTGGTAGAGGTACGACTTGTTGGCGGAGCCGCCGCCCTTGGCCATGAAGAGGAACTTGTACGCGTCGCCGTCGGTGGCGTACAGCTCGATCTGGGCCGGCAGGTTGTTGCCGGTGTTCTTCTCGTCCCACATGGTCACCGGGGCCATCTGGGAGTAGCGCAGGTTGAGCTTGGTGTACGCGTCGAAGACGCCCCGCGCGATGGCGGACTCGTCGCCGCCCTCGGTGAGCACGTTCTGGCCGCGCTTGCCCATGACGATGGCGGTGCCGGTGTCCTGGCACATCGGGAGGATGCCGCCGGCCGAGATGTTGACGTTCTTCAGCAGGTCGAGCGCGACGAAGCGGTCGTTGGGGCTGGCCTCCGGGTCGTCCAGGATGCGGCGCAGCTGGGCGAGGTGGGCGGGGCGCAGGTAGTGCGAGATGTCGTGCATCGCCTCGGCGGTGAGCAGCCGCAGCGCCTCGGGCTCGACCTGGAGGAAGGTGCGACCGCCGGCCTCGAAGGTGGAGACACCCTCGGAGGTGAGCTTGCGGTACGGGGTCGGGTCAGCGCCCAGGGGGAGCAGGTCGCTGTACTCGAAGTCTGGCGTGGGAGCCATGGGGGCGGTCCTTAGGTTTCCAGTGATCCGGCTGCGTCGGCGAAGCACCATCCAGGGTAGGACCCGGCCTTGCGTCGCATGCGGACAGGGCAGCCTGCGTGACGGGGCTCACTCGGTCAGGAGTGCGAGCGACTAGGCTTGCGCCGTGGACAACTCGCCGCCGCAGGACGATCCGGGGCAGCCGCCGGTGCCGGCGCCCGTGCCGATGACCAAGCCCGAGACCCGACCGGAGCCGCAGCCGGACCGCGCGCCGGCCCCGCGGCCCCAGCCGCAGGCCCAACCCCAGCCGCAATCCCAGCCCCAGGCGCTGCACGCGCCCGTCGCGCAGGCGGACCTGCGGGTGTCCGACGCCGACCGCGAGCGGATCGCGGAGCTCCTGCGGGACGCCTACGCGGAGGGCCGGCTGGACGCGGAGGAGCACGCGGAGCGGATCGGGGCCGCGTACGCCGCCAAGACCTTCGGCGACCTGGTGCCGCTCACCCGGGACCTCCCCGGCCACCGGCCGCTGTCCTTCGAGAAGCCCCCGCTGGAGGCCCCGGCACCGCGCCCGGTGGCCCCCGCGCTGCCGCCCGCGCGCCAGGAGTCGCCGTCGATGGTGGCGGTCTTCGGCGGAGCCTCCCGCAAGGGCCGCTGGCGGGTGGGTTCGCACCTGAGGGCCTTCGCGGCCTTCGGCGGCGTGGAGATCGACCTGACGGACGCGGTGTTCGAGTCGCCCGAGGTGGAGATCGAGGTGACCGCGCTGTTCGGCGGGGTCGAGATCCGGGTCCCGGAGAACGTGAGCCTGCACGGCAGCGGTGTCGGCATCTTCGGCGGGTTCGACGTCCGGGAGCAGACGGCGGCGGATCCGTACGCGCCGGTGGTGCGGGTCAAGGGCGTTGCGATCTTCGGTGGTTGCGAGGCCAAGCCGCGGCGCGGCAAGAAGCTCAAGGAGTGGGTGCGCAAGCAACTCGGCACGGAATAGCCGGGGTTGTCCCACTCGGCGCCCGACCGGAAATCAACTCCCGGTCGGTCGCTCGGCGTTGCTCCGGGTGCGCTGTGTAGTCGATTGCGTGCAGTGTGCATGAATCGCGTCCGGCGGGGTAGTTCCTTCCGCACATCGCTTCTTGTACGGCTGCACACCGGAGGCGGCCCAGCGGCCGGTTCGGGGGTTGGACAGCGGGGGCTCGCAGCCGGGCAGGGGAGCGAGCTTCCCCGTGTCCGAGAGTCTCGTCAGGAGTACGGCCGTGCTGCATCCGATCGAGTCCCGCACCACCTCGCCCGTCGCCGCCGCGCAGCTGCTGGAGCGACCTCCGGTGGCCAGGCGGCAGCCGCAGCCCCCGGGCGGGCCGGGTTCCCAGGGCCTTGCCGCGGGGTCCCCCGGCGGGCCCGGCCCGGCCGGCGGTCCGGGGTCGGGCGAGGACAACCCGTGGCACACCGGGGCGGCCTGCCGGCGGGACGAGGCCGGGCTGTTCTTCGCGCCCTCGAAGGAGCCGACGGCGGCGCGGCTGTCGCGCGAGGAGCAGGCGAAGCAGGTGTGCGCCCGCTGTCCGGTGCTGCTGGAGTGCCGTGAGCACGCGCTCGCCCAGCCGGAGCCGTACGGCGTCTGGGGCGGGCTGACGGCGGCCGAGCGGCGGGTGGTGCTGGCCCGGCGGCGGCGCCGGGACGCCGAACTGCGGGAGGCCTCGCGGGTGGCGGCGGGGCAGCGGCGGATAGCCGGCTGACGGCGCGGGCCGGGCCCCGGGGCGGGCATCGCGGCCGGACGCGCCGCGGCCCCGGCGGAGGGGGATTCCGCCGGGGCCGCGGTCGCGGTCGTCCGGGTCTCAGTTGGCGCGGTCGAAGTCGATCGCGCTGTAGGCCCGCAGCTTCGACAGCTTGTGGACGGAGTTGATCTCGCGGATCGTGCCGCTCTTGGAGCGCATCACCAGCGAGCTGGTGGTGGCGGTCTCCGAGCGGTAGTGCACGCCGCGCAGCAGCTCGCCGTCGGTGATGCCGGTGGCGACGAAGAACACGTTCTCGCCGCTGACCAGGTCGTTGGTGGTGAGCACCCGGTCCAGGTCGTGGCCGGCGTCGAGGGCCTTCTGCCGCTCGGCGTCGTCCTTGGGCCACAGCCGGCCCTGGATCACGCCGCCCATGCACTTCATGGCGCAGGCCGCGATGATGCCCTCGGGGGTGCCGCCGATGCCCATCAGCAGGTCGACGCCGGTGCCCTCGCGGGCGGCCATGATGGCGCCGGCGACGTCGCCGTCGGAGATGAACTTGATCCGGGCGCCCGCCTCGCGGATCTCCCGGACCAGGCCGTCGTGGCGGGGGCGGTCGAGGACGACGACCGTGACGTCCTCGACGGCGCTGCCCTTGGCCTTGGCGACCCGGCGGATGTTGACGGCCGGCGGGGCGGTGATGTCGACGAACTCGGCGGCCTCGGGGCCGGCCACCAGCTTGTCCATGTAGAACACGGCGCTGGGGTCGAACATGGTGCCGCGGTCGGCGACGGCCAGGACGGCGACGGCGTTGTTCATGCCCTTGGCGGTCAGCGTCGTGCCGTCGACCGGGTCGACCGCGACGTCGCACTCGGCGCCGGTGCCGTCGCCGACCCGCTCGCCGTTGTAGAGCATCGGGGCTTCGTCCTTCTCGCCCTCGCCGATGACGACGACGCCGTTCATCGAGACGGTCGAGACCAGGGTGCGCATCGCCTTGACTGCGGCGCCGTCGGCGCCGTTCTTGTCGCCACGGCCGACCCACCGGCCGGCGGCCATCGCGGCCGCCTCGGTGACCCGGACGAGTTCGAGCGCGAGGTTCCGGTCGGGAGCCTCCGGCGCGACCTCAAGGGCGCTGGGAAGGTGGTGCGGGTACTGCGTGGTCATCGTCGTTACCTCTCTGTACGCGACGGCCAGTGAGCGCCCGACTACTGCCTGGTCGAACGCCGTGGTGAGGGTCCTGCGATCGTATCTGCCCACGAGATGACTGTCTGTGGCGCGGGTCGCCCCCCGGGTGCGGAGGGTGGCGGTTCGTCCCGCTTCACCCGTTCGTGGGCACCCCGGGTGGCCGGGGCGGTGTGTGGATGAGTCACCATGTGGGGGTGGCTGGAGAGAGCAAGGGCATGAGGGGCCGGCAGACCGTGCGGGACATGGTCCTGTCGATGCTGGCCGTCGGCGTCGTGGTCTGGGTGGGGTACCTGTTCCTGCCGCACGACGCGGACGGCGACCCGGTGCACGTGGTCGAGTACAAGGTGGCGGCGGCCTCCGCGAAGCGCGGTGCGCCCTACCGACTGCTCTCGCCCGAGGGCCTCCCCGACCAGTGGCGGGCCACCTCGGTCGGCTACCAGCCGGCCGCGAACGGCAAGGGCCAGGGCAATGCCTGGCACCTGGGCTTCGTCACGCCGTCCGGCCAGTACGCGGCGGTCGAGCAGAGCGACGTCCCGCGCGACGCGCTGGTCGGCGAGAAGGCCGCGGGCGCCAAGCCGGACGGCACCTCGGAGGTGGCCGGGCGGACCTGGGAGCGCCTGCAGGGCGAGAAGTCCCGCGCGCTGGTCGTGCAGTCCGACGGCGCGACCACGGTGCTCACCGGCACCGCCTCCTACGAGGAGCTGGCCGAGCTGGCGCAGGCGCTCAAGTAGCCGCGGGGCCCCGCGGCCGGCCCGGAGGGGCCGGGTGCGCCCCGGCGGGCGCCCTCGCAGGCCCCCGTGCGACCCCCGGCGCCCCCGTGCGCACACGGAAGGGCCCGCACCGGACGAACCGGTGCGGGCCCTCGTGCGTGCGGCGGATCAGACCGTGGTGACGACCTGGTCGTACGCGAGGCGCGGCGAACGGGCGAACCAGGCGTCGTCGCCCGGCTTGCCGATGTTGACCACGGCCAGCACCGAGTGCTCGCCGTCGCCGAAGAACTCCTTGTTGATGCCCTCGGCGTCGAAGCCGGTCATCGGGCCCGCGGCCAGGCCGGCGGCGCGCACGCCGATGATGAAGTAGGCGGCCTGCAGGGCGCCGTTCAGGGTGGCGGACTGCTCGCGGACGCTGCGCTCCGAGAAGAACACGTCCTTGGCCTGCGGGAAGTGCGGGAGCTGGGTCGGCAGCTCCTCGTGGAACTCGTTGTCCACGGCCAGGATGGCGACCAGCGGGGCGGCGGCGGTCTTGGCCTTGTTGCCGTCCGCGAGGTGCTGGACGAGGCGCTCGCGGCCCTCGGCCGAGCGGACCAGGACCACGCGCAGCGGCTGCTGGTTGAAGGCGGTCGGGCCGAACTTGACCAGGTCGTAGATGGCCTGGACCTGCTCCTCGGAGACCGGCTCGTCGGTGAAGGTGTTCGCGGTGCGGGCCTCGCGGAACAGCAGGTCCTGAGCGGCGGCGTCGAGTACCAGGGCTTCGGTGGTCATGCTTGTCTGCACCTCATGCGGGAGGGGTTCGTCGGAGTGTCCGGCCGGAGCCGGTCACATCATCCCAACATGGGTGAACGTTCAACGATTCCCCGGGGCGGTGTGAGCCGCGTCACTCCCCGGCCGCGGGCCCGCCCTCCTCGGCGGCCAGCGCGGCGTCCAGCCTGGCCCGGGCGCCGTCCAGCCAGCGCTGGCAGACCTTCGCCAGCTGCTCGCCGCGCTCCCACAGGGCCAGCGACTCCTCCAGCGACGTCCCGCCGTTCTCCAGCTGCCGGACGACGTCCAGCAGCGCGTCCCGGGCGTGCTCGTAGCCCAGCGCGTCGTCCGGGGTCGGCGCCGCCGCGGCCTGCTGCTCCTGCTGATCTGCCATGCGTGCCAGCGTAGGGGCTGGCGCCGACAGAACGGCCGCCACCGGACGAACCGGAGGCCGCGGGCCGGGCCGACCGGCTCAGTCCTCGTCGGCGGGCGCCTCCACGCGAACCCCGAAGGAGCCGGCCGCCACCCGGGCGTGCAGCCCCTCGCCGGCCGCGACCTGCCCCGGGTCGGTCACCACCGTGCCGTCCGCCCGCTGCAGCACCGCGTAGCCGCGCTCCAGGGTGGCCGCCGGGGAGAGCGCCACCACCCGGGCGAGGGTGTGCCCGAGGTCGCTCTGCGCGTGGTCCAGCCGGTGGCGCAGGGTGCGCCGAGCCCGTTCCAGCAGTGCCTCGACCTCCTGGCCGCGCCCGTCCAGCATCCGCTGCGGGGCGGCCAGCGCCGGGCGGCTGCGCAGGCCGTCCAGCCCGTGCTGCTCGCGGTCGACCCGGCCGAGGACGTGTCGGCGGGCCCGGTCCCGCAGCTGGCGGACCTTGGCCAGTTCCTCGCCGACGTCCGGAACCACCCGTTTGGCGGCATCGGTCGGGGTCGAGGCCCGCAGGTCGGCGACGAAGTCCAGCAGCGGCTGGTCCGGCTCGTGCCCGATCGCGCTGACCACCGGCGTCCGGGCGGCCGCGACCAGCCGCACCAGCCCCTCGTCCGAGAACGGCAGCAGGTCCTCGACGCTGCCGCCGCCGCGCGCCACGATGATCACGTCCACGTCGGGGTGCTCGTCCAGCTCCCGGACGGCCGCGCTCACCCGCTCCACCGCGCTGACCCCCTGCACCGGGACGTTGCGCACCTCGAAGCGGACCGCCGGCCAGCGCCGCCGGGCGTTCTCCAGCACGTCCCGCTCGGCCGCGGAGCCGCGCCCGGTCACCAGGCCGACGCACTGCGGCAGGAACGGCAGCGGCCGCTTGCGCCCGGCCTCGAACAGGCCCTCCCCGGCGAGCCTGCGCTTCAGCTGCTCCAGCCGGGCCAGCAGCTCGCCCAGCCCCACCGGCCGGATCTCCGAGGCCCGCAGGGACAGCTGCCCGCGTGCCGCGTACCACTCCGGCTTAGCGTGCACGACGACCCGCGCGCCCTCCTGCACGACCTCCGCGACCTGGTCGAACACCGAACGGAAGCAGGTCACGGTGAGCGAGACGTCCGCCTGCGGGTCGCGCAGGGTCAGGAACACCACGCCCGCCCCGGGCCGGCGGCTCAGCTGGGTGATCTGCCCCTCCACCCACACCGCCCCGAGCCGGTCGATCCAGCCGCCGATCAGCGCGGAGACCTTGCCGACCGGGAGCGGGGCTTCGGGGGAGCTGGTGTTGGCCATGCGTACGAGGCTAGCGGTCCCGTCGGACAGGCCCATGGCCCGACGGCCGGTGCCGGGGCGGCCGGGCGGGGCGGGCTCAGCGGTGGCCGCCGACCGGCCCGCCCGACCCGGTGGAGCCCTGCACGCCCAGCACCACCAGCCCGGCCGCCAGCCAGATCAGGGCGGCGAGCTGCGCGGTCGCCGAGGCCTCGTAGACCACCGCGCAGATCACCGCGATCCCCAGCCCGGGGGCGACCAGGTGCCGCAGCCGGTCGCGCGAGCCGTGCCGCACCGTGTACCAGCCGATCACCGAGGCGTGCAGCAGCGCGAAGGCGGTCAGCGCGCCCACGTTGACCACCGACGTCAGCTGGTCCAGCCCGTCGTCCCGGTTCGCCGCCCAGACCGCCGCGACCATGGTGATCACCGCGGCCGTCAGCAGCGCCCGGCGCGGGACGCCGCTGGCGGGGTCGACCGGGCCGAGGGCGCGCGGCAGCCGGCCGTCCCGGGCCATCGCGTAGACCAGCCGCCCGGCGGCCGCCTGCCCGGCCAGGGCCGCGAAGGCCGCGCCGACGGCCTTGCCGGCCGCCACCAGGACGTGCAGCCAGTGCCCGACGCCGCTCTCCACCGTGTCGTAGAAGGCCGAGCCCTGTGCCGCCGGGTCGGCGGCCAGCTGCTGCGGGGTCGTCGGCTCCAGGAGCGCCGCCAGGTAGGTCTGCGCGGCGAACAGCACTCCGGCCAGGACCAGGCACCAGAGCACCGCCCTGGCGACGGCCGCCGAGGCGCCGACCGCCTCCTCGACGAAGGTCGCGATCGCGTCGAAGCCCAGGTAGGACAGCACTGCGACGGACACCGCGGAGAGCACGGCGGCGAGCGAGAAGCCGCCGACGGCCGTGAACGGGGTGTCCCAGCCCCGCCGGGGGCCGTCCTGGACCAGCGCCACCACGGCCGCGGCGACGAACACGGCCAGCACCGCCAGCTCCATCGCGAGCACCGCGAAGCCGACCACCGCCGCCGTCCGCACCCCGACCAGGTTGAGCGCGGTGGTCACCAGCACCGCGAGCGCCGTCCAGACCCACCGGGAGACCCCGGGCACCAGCGAGTGCAGGGCGATGCCGGAGAACAGGTAGGCGACCGCCGGGATCAGCAGGTAGTCGAGCATCGCCATCCAGCCGGCGATGAACCCCGGCCCCTCGCCCAGCCCGGCCCGCGCGTAGGCGAACACCGAGCCGGTCTGCGGCACCGCGCGCACCATCTGGGCGTACGAGAAGGCGGTCAGGCCCATCGCCACCGTCGCCACCAGGTAGACCGCGGCGACGGCCCCGTGGCTCCTGGCGTCGAGCACGCCGAACACGCCGACCGGGGCCATCGGGGCGATGAACAGCAGGCCGTAGACCACCAGGTCGCGGACGCCGAGGCTGCGCCGCAGGGCGCCCGGCGGCGCCTGATCACTCGTGGAGCTCATAGACACCACATTTGAGCACCGACGACCGGGTCCGTCCGGAAGGCGCCTCACGTCGGCGCGGCTCGCCGCCGCCCGTACGATGGACCCATGTCCAACACCGCGCAGCGCCGTGTCCTGCTCGCCGCCCCCCGGGGCTACTGCGCGGGTGTCGACCGCGCCGTGATCGCCGTTGAGAAGGCCCTGGAGCAGTACGGGGCACCCATCTACGTCCGCAAGCAGATCGTCCACAACAAGTACGTGGTGCAGACCCTGGAGAAGAAGGGCGCCGTCTTCGTCGACGAGACGGAGGAGGTGCCCGAGGGCTCGATCGTCGTCTTCTCCGCGCACGGCGTCGCCCCGTCCGTCCACGACGAGGCGAAGGCCGGCAAGCTCGCCACCATCGACGCCACCTGCCCGCTGGTCACCAAGGTGCACAAGGAGGCCGTGCGCTTCGCCGACGAGGGCTTCGACATCCTGCTGGTCGGCCACGAGGGCCACGAGGAGGTCGTCGGGACGATGGGCGAGGCGCCGGACCGCATCCACCTGGTGGACGGCGCCGAGGACGTCGCCAACGTCCGGGTCCGGGACGAGTCCAAGGTCGTCTGGCTGTCCCAGACCACGCTGTCCGTGGACGAGACCATGGCCACCGTCGGCGAGCTGAAGAAGCGCTTCCCGGCGCTGGTCAGCCCGCCCAGCGACGACATCTGCTACGCCACCCAGAACCGCCAGGTCGCGGTGAAGCAGATGGCGCCCGACACCGACCTGCTGATCGTGGTCGGCTCCAGGAACTCCTCCAACTCCGTCCGCCTCGTCGAGGTCGGCCTGGAGTACGGCGCCCGCGCCGCCCACCTGGTGGACTTCGCCGAGGAGATCCAGGAGGCCTGGCTGGAGGGCGTCACCACGGTCGGTCTGACCAGCGGCGCCTCGGTGCCGGAGATCCTCGTCGAGGGCGTCCTGGAGTGGCTGGCCGCGCGCGGTTACGACACCGTCGAGACGGTCAAGACCGCCGAGGAGCACCTCACCTTCTCGCTGCCCAAGGAGCTGCGCCGCGACCTGCGGTCCGAGGCCGCCGGCAAGCTGTAGTCCGCCTCCGCACGGAGCCCGGCACCCCGAGGGGGGCCGGGCTCCGTCGCGTCCCGGACCCGTCCCTTCGCTGTGCGCGGCCGAACCCGCTCTCGTAACTTTGTGCACAGGCTGTGGACAAGCGGGTCCGCCGCCACGGGTGGAGGGTGGTCGTGATGACGGCGGTATTCGGCGTGGACATCGGCGGTTCGGGCATCAAGGGCGCCCCGGTCGACCTCGGCCGCGGCGCACTGGCCCAGGAGCGGCACAAGGTGCTCACCCCGCAGCCGTCCGCACCCGAGGCCGTGGTCGCCGCCGTCCGCGAGGTGGTCCGCCACTTCGACCACCAGGGCCCGGTCGGGCTGACCTTCCCCGGCGTGGTGGTCGGCGGCCGGACCAGGACCGCCGCCAACGTGGACAAGGGCTGGATCGGCCTGGACGCCGAGGGCCTCTTCCGCGAGGCGCTGGACCTGCCGGCGACGGTGCTCAACGACGCCGACGCGGCCGGTATCGCCGAGACGGCCCACGGCGCCGGCCACGACCAGTCGGGCGTGGTGCTGGTCCTCACCTTCGGCACCGGCATCGGCAGCGCGCTCTTCGTGGACGGCGCGCTGGTGCCCAACACCGAGCTGGGCCACCTGGAACTGCGCGGCAAGGACGCCGAGCGCCGGGCCTCCTCGGCCGCCAAGGAGCGGCACGGACTGAACTGGGAGCAGTGGGCCGGGCGCGTCGACGAGTACCTGGACCTGGTCGAGATGCTGTTCTCGCCGCAGCTGGTCGTGATCGGCGGCGGGGTGAGCCGCAAGCACGAGAAGTTCCTGCCGCTGCTGCGCCACCGGGAGGCCCGGGTGGTGCCCGCCGAGCTGCGCAACGACGCCGGCATCGTCGGCGCCGCCATGGCGGCGGCCCGGGCGGCGGGCTGAGCCCGGCCCGCGGCAGCCGCGGGCCGGGCTCAGCGGGAGCGGTGGATCCGGCGCTGGGCCACGAACCGGGCGAGCACGATCAGCGCGGCCAGCCCGGTGCCGGAGAACAGCCAGCCGGCCCGCAGCGCCAGCCCGGTCGCCAGCGCCACCACCTGGGCGGTGACCCCGGAGGAGCCGACCGGCCCGAACGCCAGCAGCGCCAGGGCGAACGCGATCGGCCCGCTGATCGGCGCGGCCAGCAGGTCGGCGTAGCGCACCCGGACGGCCAGCTGGAAGCAGACCACCAGGTAGCCCAGGCCGAACAGCCAGCCGAGCCCGTCGAACAGCAGCCGGTCCAGGCCGGCCACCGCGAGCGTGGCCAGCACCGCGACCACGCCGGTGCCGACGGCCGTCAGCCGGGTCGGCCGTCCCGTCCGGCGGCGGCCGTACAGCCGGGGCGCGGAGCGCCCGCGCAGGGGCAGGCGCAACCGCGGCCCGGGCGCGGCCGGGCGGCCCGCGGCGGGCGCGCCGGCCACGGGGCGCAGCCGGGAGGCGGGGGCGCCGGGGGGTCCGGAGGTCTCGGGAGCCCGGCCTGGACCGGGGACGGCGGCCCCGGCCGCGCCGTTCGGCGGTCGGCGTCTGGGCCCTGGCGGCTGGGTACGGATGCTCTGCTCCACCCGCCCAACGTACGGTCCGATCATCGCCACACTGTGTAATGGACCGTTCAGGTCTTGTCCCGTGTCCCCGGACCGGGTACTGATGTGACCGTCGATCAGGGCCCCGATCCGTCCGGCCCCGCCCGCGCACCGTGACCACCGGACCCGAGCCCCTCCCGGCGGCGACCGGGGGGTGAGGAGCTGCCCGTAGACTTGGGGGTCGGCCCGTACGGTGCCGACCCAACTCCTCCAAGCCCACGGGACTGCGCTTCATGTCGCTCACGATCGGAATCGTCGGCCTGCCGAACGTCGGCAAGTCGACCCTGTTCAACGCCCTGACCAAGAACGACGTGCTGGCGGCCAACTACCCGTTCGCCACCATCGAGCCGAACGTCGGCGTCGTCGGCGTCCCGGACGCGCGCCTGGCCAAGCTCGCCGAGATCTTCGGCTCCCAGCGCGTCCTCCCGGCGACCGTCGACTTCGTCGACATCGCCGGCATCGTGCGCGGCGCCAGCGAGGGCGAGGGCCTGGGCAACAAGTTCCTCGCCAACATCCGCGAGTCCGACGCGATCTGCCAGGTCGTGCGCGCCTTCACCGACCCGGACGTGGTGCACGTGGACGGCAAGGTGTCGCCCAAGGACGACATCGAGACCATCCACACCGAGCTGATCCTGGCCGACCTCCAGACGATCGAGAAGGTCCTGCCGCGGCTCCAGAAGGAGGCGCGCCTCAAGAAGGACACCGCCCCCGTGCTGGCCGCCGCCGAGGCCGCGCAGGCCGTCCTGGAGACCGGCAAGACCCTCTTCGAGGCCGGCTTCGACACCGCCCCGATCCGCGAGCTGCACCTGCTGACCGCCAAGCCCTTCCTCTACGTCTTCAACGTGGACGAGGAGGAGCTGGCCGACGAGGACTTCAAGAACGCCCAGCGCGCGCTGGTCGCCCCGGCCGAGGCCATCTTCCTGAACGCCAAGATCGAGTCCGAGCTGATCGAGCTGGACGACGCCGAGGCGCTGGAGCTGCTCCAGTCGATGGGTCAGGAGGAGCCCGGCCTGGCCACCCTCGCCCGGGTCGGCTTCGACACCCTCGGCCTGCAGACCTACCTCACCGCCGGTCCCAAGGAGACCCGCGCGTGGACCATCAAGAAGGGCGCCACGGCCCCCGAGGCGGCCGGTGTCATCCACACCGACTTCCAGAAGGGCTTCATCAAGGCCGAGGTCATCTCCTTCGCCGACCTCGTCGAGACCGGCTCCGTCGCCGAGGCCCGTTCCAAGGGCAAAGCCCGCATCGAGGGCAAGGAGTACGTCATGCAGGACGGCGACGTGGTGGAGTTCCGCTTCAACGTCTGAGCGGCCGGCACGGCGGCACGTCGCTGCCGCCGCAGGCAGCACGTGGGAAGGGGTCGGACTCCGTGGAGTCCGGCCCCTTCGGCGTCACCCGCGCCGGACGGGTGCCGGACGTTCCGGTGCGGGACCGGCGGTGATCAGGTCTCGTAGACGGTGGACCGGTGTCCCACGTGGACGACCCAGACCACCAGCTCTCCGTTGTCGATCGTGTAGACGACGCGGTAGTCGCCGACGCGCAGGCGGCGTCGGTCGGGCCGGGACACGAGTGCGGTCGTGTTGAAGCCGAGCGGGTCGGTCTCCAGCTCGGTCAGCTTGGCCAGGATGCGCAGCGCCGTGTCGCGGGGGATCTTCCGGAGCTCGGCCTGCGCCTCGGGGCGGAAGACGGTCCGGTACTCACTCACCGCGTGCCAGCGTCTCCCTCATGATGTCCTCGATCGGGATACCGGGCGCCGGGGTGGCCATGCGCTCGTCGATGATCCGATTGATCTCGCGCTCTTCCCACTCCTGGTACCTGCGCAGCACCTCGATGGAGACGACGGCCGCGACCTGCTTGCCCCGGCGGGTGATGACCGTGGGCACGTCGTCGCGGTCCGCGCGCTCCACGACCTCCGCCAGGTGGGCGCGCACGTCCCGGATGGACTCTATGGGCAGCGGCTGTGTCATGCGCCCAAGAGTACCGAGTGTCCCATGTGTACACAACGGGAATGCGTTCCGCTCCGGATCGGCCGGGACGGCGGGGCTGGGGCCTTCGGTCGTTCGGGATCCGGTGAAGGGCGGTCCGGCGGGCGGGGGTTCCTCTACGCTGAAGCGGACAACCGGGCTGTGGGGGAGAGGTGTTGGGCGTGGAGGTCGCGCTCGCGGTCGAGCCGGCGGGGGACGGGCGGGAGGGCGAGCAGGCCGAGGCCGCGGGCTCGCTGCGCCGGTGGCTGCTGGCGGAGCCCGAACTGCGGGGCAGTGAGGTGCGGGCCGGGGCGGCCGATCCGGCGGAGGGCCGGATGGGGGAGGTCCTGGAGGTCGTCAACGTGGTGCTGGCCAACGGCATCGCGCTGGCCGGCCTGGTCACCGCCGTGGCGACCTGGCGGGACGCGCGCCGGGGGAGGCCGCGGGTGCGGATCGAGTGCGGCGGCGCCACGGTGGTGGTCGAGGGCGGCTCCGCCGAGGAGGTCCGCCGGATCCTGGAGCAGCTGGAGCGGCCCGCTCCGCCCGGGCTCCCGGCCCAGTCGGCACGGCCGGGCGCTGCGGCGCCGGTCCCGGCGACCGGAGACGCCGAGTAGCCGTGGCCGCACTGGCGGACCCGGGCCGGTCGGCGGCCGTGCTCATCGGGGTCCACGACTACCTCCACCTGGAAGGGCTGCCGGCCGTGGCGGCGAACCTGGAGGCGCTGCGCAGGGTGCTCACCGACCCGGCGGTGTGGGGGCTGCCCGCCGGGGCGTGCACGGTGATCGCCCAGCCGGGCAGCGCGCGGCAGGTGCTGGACACCGTCCGGGAGAAGGCGCGCGAGGCCACCGACACCCTGCTGGTCTACTACGCCGGCCACGGCCTGACGGACGACTACACGGACGAGCTGCACCTGACCCTGCCGGACACCGTCCGCGACTCCGAGTACACCGCGCTGCGGTACGAGTCCCTGCGGCGCGCGGTGCTCGACCCGCAGGCCCGGGCCCGGCGCACGGTGGTGGTGCTGGACTGCTGCTACAGCGGCCGGGCGCTGGCCGGCGCGATGAGCGCGGGTGAGCACATCGCCGACCAGGCCGTGATCAACGGCAGCGTGGTGCTCACCGCGACCTCGGCGACCAGGGCCGCCCTCGCGCCTCCCGGGGAGCGCTACACGGCCTTCAGCGGGGAACTCATCGGGCTGCTGGAGGCGGGGCTGCCCGGCGGGCCGGACCTGCTCGACATGGAGACCCTCTTCCGGCAGCTGGCGCAGCGGCTCTCGGAGAAGTCCCGGCCGATACCGCAGAAGCGCAGCCGGGACGACGGCAGCCGGATCGCGATCGCCCGCAACCGGGCCGCCGCGGTGCGGCCGGCGCCGAGCGGCGCGCCGGGGCACGGCGAACGGCGCGCGGGCGAGGAGCGGCGCCGGACGGCGGAGGCGGACGCCCGGGAGAAGCTGCGTCAGGCGGCCCGGCTGGTGGCGGTGCTGGCGGCCAAGCCGGATCCGGACTTCGCGCTGTTCTGGCTCGCGGTGCCGGTGGCGCGCGAGCTCTTCGGGGAGGGCTCGCTGGAGCCCGTCGGTGTGGTGGAGCCGGGGACGTGGTACCTGGCCGTCGACGGGCAGGGCGGCGCCCTGCGGGTGCAGCTGGCGGACGGCACGACGGGGTTCCTGCTCGACGTCGACGGGATCCAGAACGGCAACGCCGACCCGCCGGAGGCCGCGGAGCCGGAGGACGGGGGACCGGAGGCCGCGGAGCCGGAGTTCTCGCCGTACTGGCTGGCGGTGCCCGCGACCCGTCCGCTGCTCGCACTGGACGGGTCGTGGAATCCGGTGGGCGAGGTTCGGCCGGGCACCTGGTACCTCGGTGTCGAGGAGCGGGGGGCCGCCCTGGTCGTCCAGCTCCCGGACGGAACGCAGGGACTGTTGCTCGACCTGAGCGGGATCCAGCGGGACGGCACCGACCACGCGGAGGCCGGGGAGGTCGACTTCGTGCCGTTCTGGTTCGTGCTGCCGCTCGAACACCACCCGTTGATGGCGGAGGACGGTTCGGACCGCAGGGTGGGGGTGCTGGAGGCGGGGCGGTGCTACCTGGCCCTGCAGCATCGGGGCCAGGGCCTGCTCGTCCAGGCGTCGGCCACCGCCCGGGGGCTGCTCCGTACGACGCACGGTGTCCGGCGGGGGACCAAGGGCCGCGCCGGGGACGTGCGCCGGCTGTCCAAGCTGATCGACGCCGCTTCGGCGACCGGTCCGAGCCCGGACTTCCAGCCGTTCTGGTTCGCGGTTCCGGAGGTGCGTCCGCTGTTCGGGGCGACGGCCCGGGAGCCGGTCGGAGTCCTGCTGCCGGGGTCGTGGTACCTCGCGCTCGAGGCCCGCGGCACCGCCCTGGTCGCCCAGCTGCGCAGCGGCCGCAAGGGCCTGCTGCTCGACGCGGCGGGCATCCAGCGCGGGTGACCGCGCCGGACGGGTGACCGCGCCGGACGGGTGACCGTGCCGGACGCACCGGTCAGCGGCGGACGGTGACGGTCAGGGTGCCGTCGGGGCCGGCGGTGACGGTGACGTCCCGGAGGGTGTCGGCGTGGGCGTCGGGGCGGTGGGCGAGGGCGCGCGGGCCGATGCCGACGACGCGCACGCCGGCCGCGCGGGCGGCCTCGATGCCGGCGCCGGAGTCCTCGAAGGCGAGGCAGTCGGCGGGGGCGTGGCCGAGGGCGGCGGCGCCCTTGAGGAAGCCCTCCGGGTCGGGCTTGCTGGCGCCGACGGACTCGGCGGTGATCAGGACGGGCGGCAGCGGCAGGCCGGCGGCGGCCATCCGGACGGTGGCGAGCGGCTCGTCGGCGGAGGTGACCAGGGCGTGCGGCAGGTCGGCGAGGGCGGTCAGGAAGGCGGGAGCCCCGGGCACGGGGACGACGCCGTCGGTGTCGGCGCGCTCCTCGGCGAGCATCCGACGGTTCTCGGCGAGGTTGACCTCGACGGGGCGGTCGGGGAGGAGGGCGGCCATGGTCGCGTGGCCCTGGCGGCCGTGGGCGACGGCCAGGACGGCGGCGGGGTCGAGGCCCTGCCGTTCGGCCCAGCGGCCCCAGCACCGCTCCACGACGGCGTCGGAGTTGACCAGGGTGCCGTCCATGTCGAGGAGGAGGGCGTGGGCGGTCAGCTGGATCGGGGCGGCGGGCATGGGGAGGCTCCTCGCGGGCGCGGCGGACGGACGACGCAGGGCTGAGTCGTTTGTTCCTCGATGATACAAAAGATCATCCGAGCAAGTGGGCGTTGACCGCCCTGGCCTCCTCGGCGAGCTCCGGCAGCTCCACCACCTCGACCCCCGCCGCCTCCAGCAGCGCGGCCCCCTGGCAGTCGGTGACGAAGAGGTCCGGCTCGCGCCACGCCACCACCACCCGCGGCACGCCCGCCGCGATGAGCAGCCGGGCGCACGGCACCGGCCGCGAGGCCCGTCGGCCGCACGGTTCCAGCGAGCTGTACACGGTCGCGCCGCGCAGCCGCGGGTCGTCGGCCGGGAGCTTGCCGAGGGCCGCCTCCTCGGCGTGGGCGTGCGCGTCGACCTCCCGGCTGTAGCCCTCCGCCAGCACCGAGCCGTCGGCGCCGACGATCACCGCGCCGACCGAGAAGGCGGTCTCGGACGGCGGGCAGCTGCGGGAGAGTTCGACGGCCCGGCGCAGGTGGTCGAGGTCGGTGGTCACGCGGCGGACTCCTTCGGGGCGTACCTGAGCAGGACGACGTCGCCCACCGTACGCGCCTCCAGCAGGCGCATCCTCCGGGCCGGTCCGCCGGGGAAGGCGGCCGGGCGGACGAACCGCGGCGCCCCGGCCTGGCCGACCAGCAGCGGGGCGACGGCCAGCTGCAGTTCGTCGGCAAGCCCCTGCGCGAGGAACTGGGTGTGCACCCCGCTGCCGCCCTCGACCATCAGCCGGCGCACCCCCCGCGCGCCCAGGTCGTCCAGCACCGTGCCGAGGTCCACCGACCCGCCGAGCGCCACCACGTCGGCCAGGCCGTCCAGGCGGGGGCGCAGCACCGCCGCGCCGGCGTCGGTGGTGTAGGCGAGCTTGGCGCCCCCGGTGTGCCAGAAGCGCAGGCCGGCGTCGAGGGCGCCGCTCGCGCTGAGCGTCACCTTCAACGGGTACGCGGGGCGGCCGGCCGCGAGCCGGGCGGCCCGGCGGTCGGGGTCGTTGACCAGCAGGCGCGGGTTGTCGGTGCGCAGCGTGTTGCCGCCGACCAGGACCGCGTCGGCGGCCGCGCGCTCCGCGTCGACCCGGTCGAAGTCGGCCCGGTTGGAGAGCAGCAGGCGTTCGGGGGAGGCGTCGTCGAGGTGTCCGTCGAGCGACACGGCGGCGCTCAGCAGGACGAAGGGGCGCTGGCCGGGCATGGCGGGTGACCGTTCTGTCGGGTGGGCCTCCACGGTACGGCCGGCGTGGGTGCCGGGGCGGTCGAGTGTTCGAGGAATGAGACGAATCTTCTCGGAATGTGGATGACCGGCTAGCGTTCGGAGTGTCGCGGAACCGACCACGTCCCAGGGGGGATCCCATGACCGGACAGCAGCCCGTCGTCTACACCCACGGTCACCAGGAGGCGGTGCTGCGCTCGCACCGCTCCCGGACGGCGGCCGACTCCGCCGCCTACCTGCTGCCCGAACTGCGCCCGGGGCAGGTCCTGTTGGACATCGGTTGCGGCCCCGGCACGATCACCGCCGACCTGGCCGAACTGGTCGGCCCGACCGGGCGGGTGGTGGCCGTCGACACCTCCGCCGAGGTGCTGGCGCAGGCCGCCGGGTACGTGGCCGAACGCGGCCTGGCCAACGTCGTCTTCGAGGTCGCCGACGTGCACCGGCTGCCCTTCCGGGACGGCGGGTTCGACGTCGTGCACGCCCACCAGGTGCTGCAGCACGTGGCCGACCCGGTCACCGCGCTGCGGGAGATGCGCCGGGTGGCGGCGCCGAGCGGCGTGGTCGCGGCCCGGGACGTCGACTACGCCTCGATGACCTGGTTCCCCGAGGCGCCGGCGCTGGACCGCTGGCTGGAGCTGTACGAGCGGATCGCCCGGGCCAACGGCGGCGAGCCGGACGCCGGGCGGCGGCTGCTGTCCTGGGCCCGGGCGGCGGGCTTCGCCGACGTCACGGCGGGCGCGAGCACCTGGACGTACGCGACGCCCGGGCAGCGGGCCTGGTGGGGCGGGATGTGGGCGGACCGGGTGACGGGCACGGCGATCGGCCGGGCGGCGGTGGAGCGGGGGCTGGCGGACCGGGCCGAGCTGGAGTCGATCGCGGCCGGCTGGCGGGAGTGGACCGCCGAGGACGACGGCTGGTTCTCGATGCTGCACGGCGAGATCCTGGCGCGCGGCTGACGACGCGGCTGACTGCGTGGCCGGCGGCGCGGCGGGCCGGGCGGGTGCTCCCGCGGTCGACGGGTGGCGGCCGTCGGCCGCCCGGTGCGCGGTGGACCGGGGAAAACGTTCGCGCGGACGTTCGGAAAGATCGGATAAAGTCGCGCGTCCGCTCGACCCGGACTCCTTCGGGCCGCTCCGGCCCGCTGCCGGGGGCGGGCCGACGAGTCGCACTGCCGAGCTGATGCCCGTACCGGCGGGCCGGGGGAGTCCACGTGTCCAAGCCTGAGTCCGAGCCGCCCGTGTCGGGGCCGGAGCCCGCCGCGGTGGACCTGCGCAAGCCGGCCGACGCGGCACCCGCCCAGCCCGCCCCGCCCGTGCCCACCGCTGCCCCGGAGCCGTCCCCGTCCGCCGACGCGCCCGCCGACCCGTGGGCCGCGCCCGCCGGGCCCCCCGCACCCGCCGTGCCCGCCGCGCCGTGGCCGGCCCCCCAGCCCGCGCCCACGCCGCCCACCCGTGGCGGCTGGGCCGCGGTGCCCCCGGCCGCCCAGTCCGGCTTCCAGCCCGGCTTCGCCTATCCCCAGGCCGCCCCCGCCACCAACGGCTTCGCGGCCGCCTCCCTGGTCACCGGCCTGGTCCTGGTGGCGCCGCTGGCCCTGCTGTTCGGCATCATCGGGCTGGTCCAGATCAACCGCCGCGGCGAGCGCGGCTTCGGGATGGCGCTGACCGGCCTGGTGCTCGGCGGGGTCGGGACGGCGCTGATGTCCCTGGCCGTCGTCGGGCTGTCCGTCGACGGCCCGGACGACCGGTCGGGCCGGCCCCCGAAGGCCCCGGCCGGCTCGGTCGCCTGGGCCGCGCTGAAGTCCGGGGACTGCTACAACACCCCCGAGAACGGCAGCCGGAGGGATCCCGCGGGCGGCGACGAGACGCTGTTCTGGGTGCGCCGGGTGCCGTGCTCCGCCCCGCACCACGGCGAGGTGGCCGGGACGGCCATGATCCCGTCCCCCCACGGTCCGTCCTACCCGGGCGAGAGCCGGGTCCGCGAGGTGGCCGCCGAGCTGTGCCGCAAGGTGCTCGACGACTACGCGCTCGACCAGTGGGCCGTCCCGGACGGCATGGACGACGTCTACCTCTACCCGACCCAGGGCAACTGGAAGTCCGGCGAGCGCTACGTGACCTGCGCCTTCGAGGACCGCGAAGGGGACCACCTGGGGACGGTCCGCACCGACCGGAGCAAGCTGACCCCCGCCCAGCTGGCCTACCTGGACGCCGTCCGCGGCTTCAACGACGTCTACGGGAAGCAGCCGAAGAAGTCCGTCGCCGACGCGCCGTCCGAGTACCGGGACTGGGCCCGGCTGATGGCCCTGGCCTCGCACGCCGAGGCTACGGCGCTGGGCAAGGACTCGACCGGGTGGCCGGCCGAGGTCAAGCCGACGGTCGACCGGCTGGCCGCCGCCCAGCGGGCGGCCGCCGGCTCCTGGGACGCCGCGGCCGCCGGCGCCGACCTGGAGGGCGACGTCCGCCGGGCCAGGGCGCTGGTGACCAAGACGGTGCCGCTCAGCGTGGAGATCCGGCGCGGGCTCGGCCTGTCCACCGGCGAGCAGGTGCCCGACCTCCAGGTCTGAGACGCCGCCCGCCCGCGGCGGATTCGGTTACCCGCCGTTAACACCGCCCGTACTCGCCGGTAGCGCGCCGCGCGTAGCCTCGCGGCGGCGGATCCCCGGCCAGACCCCCACGCCGGCCGGGGATACGCTCCCGCCATGGACGCCTTTCGGGTGATGCGCCAGGACGACAACGGCAACCGTTACCTCGTCGCCGGGGGGCTGGAACGGGCCGAGGCGGAACGGCTGGCGGCCGAGTTCGAGGCCCGCGGCCACAAGCAGCTGTACTGGGTCGAGGACGAGGCCGCGGGTGCGCCCGGGGGCGACCGGGGCCCGGGCCGGCCGGGGGCGGGCGCGCCCACGCCGTAGGGTCGGGGCCATGGACCAGGCCAGCGGGACCCCCACCGGAACCAGGATCGTCGTCGGCGGCGCGCTCATCCACCGCGGGCGGGTGCTCGCCGCCCGGCGCAGCGCGCCCGCGTCGGTGGCCGGGCGCTGGGAGTTCCCGGGCGGGAAGGCCGAGCAGGGCGAGACCGAGGCGCAGGCGCTGGAGCGGGAGCTGCTGGAGGAGCTGGGCGTCCGGGCCCGGGCGCTGCGGCGGCTGCCGGGCGCCTGGACCGTCCGGCCGGGCCTGGAGCTGCGGTTCTGGGCGGCCGAGCTGCTCGCCGGTGACCCGCGTCCGCTGGAGGACCACGACGAGCTGCGCTGGCTCGGGCCCGCCGAGCTGGAGGGCGTCGACTGGATCGACCACGACCGGGACGTCCTGCCGCACGTCGCCCGGTTGCTGGCCGGCTGACCCGACGGACCGACCGGTGCGCCCGCCCGCGTGTCGGGGTGCGACGCGCTGGGCACGGGGTAGGTCAATCGGACAAGACGACCCGCCGTCCGGGATAGCCTGGGTCCTGCTGGGTATGTCACGTTTCGGGACCATTCGTCACCATCGGTGAGCCGCCCCAGCCGGCGACGCCGATCCCGACCAGAGCCGGAGGCCCCGTCGGTGTCGAGTACCGGGAACGGCGGCGCGGGAGCACGGCGGCCGGGCGCCGCAGGGAGCGCCGCCGCCCGCGCCCGGCTGCGCCGGGGCACCCCGCCCGGCACCCCGCAGCCCCCGGTCGGCCGCCGCCGGCGGGAGACCGGCGAGGGCCCCGACGTCCCGGGCCCCGAGCAGCCGGGCCCCGCCCTGGCCGTGCCCGACCCGGGCGCCCAGCCCGGCCTGCGCAGCCGCCCCGGCCGGCCCTTCCCCGGCGGCCCCTCGGACGCCCCGCGCGGCACCGGCGCACCGACCGAGGGCAGCCTGCTGGACATGCTGAAGGTCGCCATCGCGATCCTGGACACCGCCGGGCGGGTGGTCCTCTGGAGCCCGGCCGCCGAGGAACTCCTCGGCTGGCCGAACGAGCTGCTGGTCGGCCGCCGGATCGAGGAACTGATCCCCGACCAGGAGCAGGTCTCCCGGATCCGTTCCGCGGTCCAGGACACCCTGCGCAACGGCCGCTGGGCGGGCAACGCCGAACTGCGCGACCGGGACGGCGCACCCGTCGCCGTCGAGGCCCGGATCTCCCTCCTGGTGGACGGCGACGGCACCCCGTTCCTGCAGGTCAGCCTGGCCGAGGCGGCCGCCGTCCGGGCCGTCGAGCGGGACCTCGCCGTCCGCGACGCCCTGTTCGAGCAGTCCCCGCTGGGCATCGCCATCCTGGACACCGACCTGCGCTACACCGCCGTCAACCAGACCCTCGCCGAGATGAACGGCGTCGCCACCGACGACCACGTCGGCCGGACCACCGGCGAGACCCTCCCCGAACGGGCCGCCGACGAGATCACCGCCATCCAGCGCCAGGTGCTGGCCACCGGCGAGCCCGTCATCGACGTCACCCTCGCCTCCCCGGTCACCGCCCGCTCGGGCTACCGCTCGATCTCCTACAGCCGGATGACCGACCGTGCCGGCCGGGTGCTCGGCATCTCCGGCACCGTGATGGACGTGACCGAGCGCTACCGGGCCGTCGCCAAGGTCGAGCACGCCCGGCGCCGGCTCTCGCTGCTCAACGAGTTCGGCTCCCGGGTCGGCGACCTGCTCGACGCCTCCCGGATCGCCCAGGAACTCGCCAGCTCCGTCGTCCCCCGCCTCACCGACCACTCCGCGGTGATCCTGCTGCAGGCCGTCGCGCACGGTGACGACCTGCCCCGGCACGGCCACGACCGGCGCACCTCGCTGCTCCAGCTCGGCACCGCCTCCGTCCAGGACGGCCCCGAGGTCGAGGTGATGCTCCGCCGCGGCGCCCGGATCACCTTCGCCGAGGACTCCGCCTGCGGGCGGGTGCTGCGCACCGGCGTCCCCGAGCTGCTCTCCGGAGCCGACCAGCTCGACGACGTCACCTACCCGGGCGATCCGAAGATGCAGGCCGCGCACGACCTGGGCGTGCACTCGATGCTGGTCGTGCCGCTGCGCGCCCGCGGCATCGTGATCGGCCTGCTGCTGGTCAGCCGGGCCGGCTACCGCGAGGGCTTCGACCGGGACGACCTGGCCTTCACCGTCGAGCTGGCCGACCGGGCCGGCAGCTCGCTCGACAACGCCCGCCTCTACGCCCGTGAGCGCACCGCCGCGCTCACCCTCCAGCGCACCCTGCTCCCGCAGCAGGTCCCGCAGCCCACCGGCGTCGAGGTCGCCTACCGGTACGTGCCCGGCAGCAGCGGCACCGAGGTCGGCGGCGACTGGTTCGACGTCATCCCGCTGCCCGGCGACCGCACCGCCCTGGTGGTCGGCGACGTGATGGGCCACGGCCTGCGGGCCGCGGCCACCATGGGCCGGCTGCGCACCGCCGTCCGGGTGCTGGCCGCCCTCGACCTGCCGCCGGACGTCCTGCTGCGGCACGTCCACGAGCTGGCCGACGACCTGGCCCAGGGGCCGGACGAGGCCCTGCTCGCCACCTGCGTCTACGCCGTGTTCGATCCGGGGACGGCCAGGCTCACCGTCGCCAAGGCCGGACACATCCCGCCCGTCCTGGTGGTGCCGGGCGAGGAGGGCGAGGAACCGACCCGGACCGGCGGCCCGCTGCCCGGCGGCACCGGACGGATCCTCGACCTGCCCTCCGGCGCCCCGCTCGGCGTCGGCGGCGTCCCGTTCGAGTCCGTCGAGCTGAAGATCCCCGAGGGCAGCCTGCTCGCCCTCTGCACCGACGGCCTCGTCGAGTCCCGGGACAAGGACCTCGACGTCGGCCTCGGCCGGCTGGTCACCGTGCTCCAGGCCCCGCACGCCTCCATCCAGGCCGCCTGCGAGGCGGTGCTGGACACCATGGAACAGGGCCGCGAGCCCGACGACGTGGCGCTGCTGCTCGCCCGGCTCGGCCACGGACAGGCCGGCACCCCGACCGCGGGCTGGACCCTGCCCGCCGAGCCCACCGCCGTCTCCCGGGCCCGCCGGCTGGTGCGCTCCACCCTCGCGGAGTGGGGCGTCGAGCAGCTCACCGACGTCGCCGAGCTGCTGGTCAGCGAGCTGGTCACGAACGCCGTCCGGTACGCCAGCGCCCCCATCGGGGTGCGCCTGACCCTCGGCGAGACGCTGCTGGTCGAGATCTCCGACCCGCTGCCCGACCCGCCCCGGGAGCGCCACGCGGCCGAGGCCGACGAGGGCGGCCGGGGCCTGGAGCTGGTCCGCCGGCTGGCCCTGCGCTGGGGCGCCCGGGCCGAGGGGATCGGCAAGGTGGTCTGGTTCGAGCAGGCGCTGCCGGGTAATGAGCCCGACGGGTCGTGAGCGGGGCGCGGCGAGCGGACCACCGAGGGTGTGCGCGCCGGGCCGGAGACGAGGAGAACAGTGCGGCACGTGCCGGTAGGCGGCCGGGGGGAGCGCGCGCTCCGGAAGGGGGCGCGGGCGTGGCATTGTGGTTGCGCGGGCGGTAGGACAAAAACCTTCGCCCGATCTGATGTTGTGATGTTGAGGGCGTGTGAACGTACCCCTCGATGATGAATACTCGGTCTTCTCGACATCCGGACGGTCGCGGGTTGGAGGGGTCGGTCCGTTGAACAGCACCCCGGCGCGGAACGCGCCGAGCAGCAGCGGTCATGCCGCCGTGCCCGGGCAGGTCGGCGCACCACAGCTGCCCGTGCGCGCCGCCCAGGCGGGCGGCGACGGCGCGAGCCGCATCCGCACCGGCCGCCCGGCGGCCGACGGCCACCCGTGGGGTGCCGGCGACCCGGGCTCGATCTACGACTACATCCGGGTCGCCACCTTCGCGATCGGCCCCGACGGGCGGATCAGCCAGTGGAGCGAGCGCGCCGCCGAGTTCTTCGGCGTCCCCGCCCCCGACGCCGTCGGCGCCGACCCGATCACCACCTTCGTCCCCCGCGAACTCTGGCAGCGCGGCCGCGCCCGGCTGGAGCGCACCCTGGCCGGCGAGGAGTGGGTCGGCACCACCCCCTACCGGGACGCCGCCGGCGGCGAGGGCCTCGCCGAGCTCTACCTGATGCCCGACAGCGCCCTGCCCACCGCAGGGGCCACCTGCCTCGCCGTCGACCTCGGCCGGCTGCGCCGCATCGAGACCGACCTCGCCGCCTCCGAGGCCGTCTTCGGCCAGACGCCCACCGGCTTCATCCTGTTCGACGACCGGCTGCGCCTGCAGCGGGTCAACGACGCCTTCGCCTCCGGCATGGGCCTGGCCCCCACCGACCTCGAGGGCCTCACCCCGCACGACCTCTTCCCGCCCTCCGAGGCCGACCGGCTCACCGCCGCCCTGCGCAAGGTCCTCGCCACCGGCGAACCCGTCTTCGACCTGCGCTTCCACGGCGCCGTCCCCACCCGCGAGGGCAACCGGCTCTGGGCCGTCTCGCTGTACCGGCTCAACGGCACCGCCGGACAGCCCATCGGCGTCGCCGGGCAGGTCTCCGACGTCACCAGCCGGCACGTCGCCGAGCGCGAGGCCGACGGCGTGCGCCGCAACCTCGCCCTGCTCAACGAGGCCAGCGCGCACATCGGCTCCACCCTCGACCTGGAGACCACCGCCAAGGAACTGCTCGACGTCGTCGTCCCGCCGTTCTGCGACCTCGCCACCGTCGACCTCTACACCGCGCTGCTCTCCGGCGAGACCGTCCCCAGCGCCGGCCGCCTGGGTGACACCGTGCTCACCGACGGCAGCGGCGAACTGCGCCGGGTCGCCGTCTCCAGCGTCGTCGGCGGAGCCTCCTCCGTCCTCGGTTCGGTCACCGGCCTGCCCATCGCCGAAGCCGGCGGGACCCTCTGTTACCCGCGCCGCTCCCCGCACGCCAGGGCGCTGCGCACCGGCCGCAGCGTCATCCCCGAGCCCGGCCCCGACCCACTGCTGCGCTCCACGCTGATCGTCCCGCTGGTCGCCCGCGACCAGGTGCTCGGACTCGTCCAGCTGTCCCGCGCCATCGGCAGCGAGCCCTTCGACGCCCGCGACGTCGCCATCGCCGAGGAACTCGTCGCCCGAGCCGCCGTCTGCATCGACAACGCCCGGCTCTACCGCCGCGAGCACGAGCGCGCCCTGATCCTCCAGCGCAGCCTGCTGCCCCCGGGCAACCCGGCCGCCAGCGGCCTGGAGATCGCCTGCCGCTACCTGCCCAGCAACAACAACACCGAGGTCGGCGGCGACTGGTTCGACGTCATCCCGCTGCCCGGCAACCGCACCGCCCTCGTCATCGGCGACGTCATGGGCCGCGGCCTGCGCGCGGCCGTCGCCATGGGGCAGCTGCGCACCGCCGTCCGCACCCTCGCCATGCTCGACCTCGACCCCGCCGAGGTGCTCGGCGCCCTCGACGAGATCGCCCGCGGCCTCGGCGACGACTCCGCGCCCGCCAGCCCGCCCACCCAGTACGGCCGGCTCACCTCCACGGCCGACGAGGAGGCCCGCGAGGTCTACCTGGCCACCTGCGTCTACGCGGTCTACGACGCCGTCACCCGGCGCTGCGTCTTCGCCAACGCCGGCCACCTGCCGCCCGTCCTGCTCAGCCCCGGCGAACCCGCCCGGATGCTCGACGTACCGCCCGGCCTGCCGCTCGGCGTCGGCGGCGAGCCCTTCGAGGAGGTCGAGCTGACCCTCCCCGACGGCGCCGTCCTCGGCCTCTACACCGACGGCCTGGTGGAGAGCCGCAAGCACCAGCTGGACGAGGGCCTGCGCGCCTTCCGCACCGCGCTCTCCGCCGAGGGCCGGAGCCTGGAGAACCTCTGCGACCACGTCCTCGGCGAGCTCAACCCGCACCACGGCGAGGACGACATCGCCCTGCTGATGGCCAAGGTGCACGCCTTCCCCGAGGACGCCGTCGGCAACTGGTTCCTGCCGCCCGAGCCGACCTCCGTCGCCAAGGCCCGAGAACTGGCCTGCAGCTGGCTGCTCGCCCGCGGCCTGGACGAGCTCGTCGACACCACCGAACTGCTGGTCAGCGAACTCGTCACCAACGCGCTCAAGCACGGCCGGGGCGAGATCCGGCTGCGACTGCTGCGCGAGCGCAGCATGGTCTGCGAGGTCTGGGACGACGGCTACGCCCAGCCCCGGCAGCGGCGCGCCCAGGAGACCGACGAGGGCGGGCGCGGCCTGCAGCTGGTCAGCCTGCTGGCCGAGCGCTGGGGCAGCCGGCGCACGCCCAAGGGCAAGATCGTCTGGTTCGAGCTGGGGCTGTAGCCGGATCGGCCGTCCGGGTGCAGTCGCCCGGCGGCCGCCGTGTCGGCCCCGGGCGGGGCGCCCGGTCGGCGTTCCATGGCCGCCATGCGCGTCCGCCAGCTCACCGCCGCAGCCGCCGCGCTGCTGCTCGCCGCCGTCCTCGGCGGCTGCTCCGAGGACCAGGCCCCGGCCCGCACCCCGGCCCCCGCCCCCGCACCCACCTCGGCCGACCCGACCACCAGCACCGGGGACGTCCGGCCCGCCGACCGCACCGACGTGCGGGACGGCGGCACGCTGCGCTGGGCCGTCGACGGCGTCCCGGCCACCCTCGACGTCTACCAGGACGCCGCGACCGCCGACTCGGCGCTGATCGCCCACGCCCTCTACCCCTCGCTGTTCCGGCCCGACGAGCACGGCCGGCTCGTCCCCGACCCGGACTACCTGGAGGGCGCCGAGTCCACCCCGCCCGGGCGGCTGCCCCAGGTCGTCACCTACCGGCTCAACCGGCACGCCGTCTGGAGCGACGGCACCCCGCTCTCCGCCGCCGACCTCACCGCGCAGCGGGCCGCCCTCTCCGGCCTCGACCCCGCCTACCGGGGCGCCCACCCGGCCGGGTACGACGCCATCGACTCGATCACCGCGGGCGCCGACCCGCACGAGGTCAGGGTCACCTTCCGGCGGCCCTGCGCCGAGTGGCGCGCCCTGTTCGGGCCGCTCTACCCGGCCGCCGAGACCGCCACCGCGGACGCCTTCAACCGGCCGCTGACGGGCGGGCCCCACCCGACCGCCGGTCCGTACGCGGTGTCCCGCTACGACGCCGCCGGCGGGACGGTCACCGTCGTCCGCAACCCGCTGTGGTGGGGCGACCGGCCGAAGAGCGACCGGATCGACTTCCTCGCCACACCGCCCGAGCGGCGCCTCGACGCCCTCGACCAGGACCGGCTGGACATCGCCCCGCTCACCGCGGCGGTCGACCGGGCGGCGCCCGCGCCCGCCACCGCCCCGGCCGGGCTCACCCCCGTACCCGTCCCCGGCGCGGTGCCGCCCGCCCCCGTGCCGCCCGCCGCCGCACCGGAGGCGGCGGCGCGGGCCCTGCGGCGGGCCGAGGCGCTGCCCGGCGTCACCGTCCACCGGGCCGCCGCCGCCTCGCTCACCCAGCTCACCCTCAACGCCGCCCGCGCCCCGCTCACCGACCCGGCCCTGCGCCGCGCCCTCGTCCGCGCCGTCGACCGTCGGCGGATCGCCGAGGCGGCACTCGGCCCGCTCGGTCTGCCCGCCGCCCCGCTCGGCAGCCACCTGCTCGCCGGCGACCAGGACGGCTACCGCGACAACAGCGCGGCCGCCGGCCCCGACGCCGCCGCCCGGCTGCTCGACCGGGCCGGCTGGAAGCGCCCCGGCGCCGGCCGCACCCGGGCCAAGGACGGCCGGGAGCTCGCCCTCACCCTGCTCGTCCCGGCCGGCTCCGCGACCGCCGGGCGCACCGCCGAGGCGCTCACCGCCGACCTCGCCGAGTCCGGCGTGGCGGTGCGGGCGGTCACCGCGCCCGCCGACACCTTCGTCCGGGACCACCTCGCCGCCGGGGACTACGACCTCGCCCTGTTCTCCTGGCCGGCCGGCGCCAGCCCCGCGGGCGAGCAGCGGCCCGCCTACGCCAAGCCCCGGCCCGACGCCGACGGCGCCCTCGACCCCGGCGGCAACTACGGCCGCAGCGGCACCGAGGAGATCGACCGGCTCTTCGACCGCGCCGCCGCCGAACTCGACCCCGCCGCCCGCCTCGACCTCCTCCAGGAGGCGGACGTCCGGATCTGGCAGCTCGGGCACTCGGTGCCCCTCTACCAGCGGCCCGAGCTGGTCGGCGTCCGCACGGACCTCGCCGGCGCCGGCGCCTGGGGCTTCGCCTGGCCGCGCTTCCAGGACATCGGCCGGAACGCCTAGGACGGGGCCCCGGACGTGATCCAGCTGTGATCTTGATCCCGCCCGACCTGGTCGTTTCTGCTCACCTGGGCGGTTCCCCGTACGATAGGAGGAAGCCGAGGCATGTCCATATGCCCGGCGGGTGGACCGGTAGTAGCAGGCGGAACGGGCGGCGGCGATCAACAGGGATCGCAGGTCGGCGTCTCGCGGCCGGGCGCCGCAACCCACGATTCCGGGAGAATCAGCTAGGCATGCCCACGCGCAACGACATCCGCAACGTCGCCATCGTCGCCCACGTCGACCACGGCAAGACCACCCTGGTCGACGCCATGCTGAAGCAGGCCGGCGCCTTCGCCGCCCACCAGCAGCTGGACGACCGGATGATGGACTCGAACGACCTGGAGCGCGAGAAGGGCATCACCATTCTCGCGAAGAACACCGCCGTCAAGTACCACCCCAAGGACGGTGGCGCGCCGATCACCATCAACATCATCGACACCCCGGGCCACGCCGACTTCGGTGGCGAGGTCGAGCGCGGTCTGTCGATGGTGGACGCGGTCGTCCTGCTGGTCGACGCCTCCGAGGGTCCGCTGCCGCAGACCCGCTTCGTGCTCCGCAAGGCGCTCACCGCGCGCCTGCCCGTCATCCTCTGCATCAACAAGACGGACCGCCCGGACTCCCGGATCGACGAGGTCATCAACGAGACCTACGACCTGTTCCTGGACCTGGACGCGGACGAGGACCAGATCGAGTTCCCGATCGTCTACGCCTGCGCCCGTGACGGCGTCGCCTCGCTGACCAAGCCGGAGAACGGCACCGTCCCGGCCGACAGCACCAGCCTGGAGCCGTTCTTCTCCACCCTGCTGGAGCACGTCCCCGCGCCGACGTACGAGGAGGACGCGCCGCTGCAGGCCCACGTCACCAACCTCGACGCCGACAACTTCCTCGGCCGCATCGCGCTGCTGCGCGTCGAGCAGGGCGAGCTGCGCAAGGGCCAGACCGTGGCCTGGATCAAGCGCGACGGCTCGATCCAGAACGTCCGCATCTCCGAGCTGCTGATGACCGAGGCGCTCACCCGCAAGCCGGCCGAGGTGGCGGGCCCGGGTGACATCTGCGCCGTCGCCGGCATCTCCGAGATCATGATCGGCGAGACCCTCGCCGACACCGAGAACCCGATCGCCCTGCCGCTGATCACGGTGGACGAGCCGGCCATCTCGATGACCATCGGCACCAACACCTCGCCGCTGGTCGGCCGCGGCGGCAGCGGCAAGGGCGCGGACGCCAAGTCCGGCGCCAAGGTGGACCGCAAGGTCACCGCCCGCCAGGTGAAGGACCGCCTGGACCGCGAGCTGATCGGTAACGTGTCGCTGCGCGTGCTGGACACCGAGCGCCCGGACGCCTGGGAGGTGCAGGGCCGCGGTGAGCTGGCGCTGGCCATCCTGATCGAGACCATGCGCCGCGAGGGCTTCGAGCTGACCGTCGGCAAGCCGCAGGTGGTCACCAAGGAGGTCAACGGCAAGACCCACGAGCCGGTCGAGCGACTGACCGTGGACGTGCCGGAGGAGCACATGGGCGCGGTCACGCAGCTCATGGGCGTCCGCAAGGGCCGGATGGACAACATGTCCAACCACGGCTCGGGCTGGGTCCGGATGGAGTTCGTGGTGCCGTCCCGCGGCCTGATCGGCTTCCGCACCGAGTTCCTGACCAGCACCCGCGGCACCGGCATCGCGCACTCGATCCACGAGGGCCACGAGCCGTGGTTCGGCCAGCTGTCCACCCGCAACAACGGCTCGCTGGTCGCCGACCGCGCCGGTGTGGTGACCGCCTTCGCGATGACCAACCTGCAGGAGCGCGGCGTGCTCTTCTGCGAGCCGGGCACCGAGGTGTACGAGGGCATGATCGTCGGTGAGAACTCGCGCTCCGACGACATGGACGTGAACATCACCAAGGAGAAGAAGCTCACCAACATGCGGTCGTCGAACGCCGACGTCGCGGAGTCGATCGTCCCGCCGCGCAAGCTCTCGCTGGAGCAGTCGCTGGAGTTCTGCCGCGAGGACGAGTGCATCGAGGTGACCCCGGAGACGGTTCGCATCCGTAAGGTCGTGCTGGACCAGAAGGACCGCGGGCGCACCGCTTCGCGCGCCAAGAAGGCGTGATCAGGTCGTCCTGAACGGCCTTTGGCCGAAAGTTCGCCCCCCTTTCCGATGGAGAGGGGGGCGAACTTTTTCAACTACCGCAAGTTGTCGACGCGCGTATAAACGGAATATCGCTTACCACAGCCGGGTGTCCGCTGAGCGAACACGACACTCCGTCATGCATGACGACTGTCCGTTTGGTACCTGTCTGGCTATGTCTCTTATGTCCGGTTTTCGAAACTTACCGACCGTTCATGTGACCTAATTGAGATCGGCATTGGTCACTTTCGTGTCCGTGCGTGACGGATAGTGGAGCCAGTCAGGCTCGGGTCAAGGGTTAACGCGCAGGGGTGCGCGCCGAAACCACGAGCGCGGACGGCACAGCGGATCCGGTATCAACCTTCCGCGGTGCTCTCCTCGTTGGATAGTCGATTTCAGGAGGCATCCCCCATGCGCGGTGCAACCACGACCAAGTGGGTTGTCGCGGCTACCGCGATCGCCCTTGCGGCGACCGCTTGCAGCACGAGCTCGAAGAGCAGCGACAAGGCCGCGTCCGGCGGCGGCAGCATCGCCGTCCAGCTCGGTGAGCCGCAGAAGGGTCTGATCCCGCAGAACACCGCCGAGTCCGAGGGCAACCAGGTCCTCTACGCGCTGTTCACCGGTCTGGTCGACTACGACAAGAAGACCAACGCCCCGCGCCTGCAGGTGGCCGAGTCGATCGAGACCACGGACTCCAAGGTCTGGACGATCAAGCTCAAGGACGGCTACACCTTCCACAACGGTGAGAAGGTCACCTCCAAGTCCTTCGTGAAGGCCTGGAACTGGGGCGCCAACCAGGACAACGCCGCCGAGGGCATGCCGTTCTTCGACAAGATCGAGGGCTCCGAGCAGCTGGCCCCGGGCAAGGACAAGAAGCCCACCGCCACCGAGCTGTCGGGCCTGAAGGTCGTCGACGACAAGACCTTCACCGTCACCCTGAAGAACCCGTTCTCCCAGTTCAAGACCATGCTGGGCTACAGCGCGTTCTACCCGCTGCCCGACGCGTTCTTCGCCGACCCGAAGGCCTTCGGCGAGAACCCGATCGGTGACGGCCCGTTCCAGATGGACGGCGCCTGGGAGCACAACAAGCAGATCAAGATCAAGCGATTCGACAACTACGGCGGCACCAAGGCCAAGCTGCAGAACGTCACGTTCAAGATCTACGACAACCTGGACACCGCGTACAACGACCTGCGCGCCGACAACATCCAGGCCACCAACAAGCTCCCGATCTCCGCCATGTCCTCCGTGGCCAGCGAGTTCGGTGACCGCTACATCAACAAGCCGGAGTCGGGCGTCGGTTACATCGGCTTCCCGATCGCCTACAACCCGGCCTACGCCAAGCCCGAGATCCGCAAGGCGATCTCGATGGCGATCGACCGGGACCAGATCACCAAGACGATCTTCGCCGGCACCCGCGTCCCGGCCTCGGACTTCATCAGCCCGCTGATCAACGGCTACCGCAAGGACGCCTGCGGCGACGCCTGCAAGTACGACCCGGCGAAGGCCAAGGACCTCTTCACCCAGGCCGGCGGTCTGCCGAACAACACCCTGGAGCTCGGCTACAACGCCGACGGCGGCCACAAGGAGTGGATCGAGGCCGTCGGCAACCAGCTGAAGAAGAACCTCGGCGTCGAGGTCACCTTCAAGCCGTTCGAGAAGTTCGGCAAGATCCTGGACGCGCTGCAGGCCAAGCAGTACCAGGGCGCCTTCCGCATGGCGTGGCAGATGGACTACCCGTCGATCGAGAACTACCTCCGTCCGATCTTCTCGAAGGTCGCGATCGAGAGCGGCTCGAACTACGGCGGCTACGTTAACGAGGACTTCGAGAACCTGCTGAACCAGGCCGACCAGGCGAAGACCGAGGACGAGGGCATCAAGCTCTACCAGCAGGCCGACGACATCCTCATCAAGGAGATGCCGTACATCCCGGTCTACAGCTACCAGGCCTCGGCGGCGTACACGAAGAAGATCAAGAACTTCGACACCGACGCCCAGTCGCGTTACAACCTGGCCGAAGTCGAGCTGGCCGGCTGATCCGGTAGTCAGACGAATGGGGGCGGGTGGACCGGACCACAGTCCGGCTCTGCCCGCCTCCCTTCCTTGTCCGAAAGTATGGAGGTCTGATGGGCCGCTATGTGATCCGCCGACTGATACAGGCAATCCCTGTCCTGCTCGGCGCGACGCTGCTGATCTACGCGCTCGTCCACTACCTGCCCGGTGACCCGGTGCAGGCCCTGGCGGGCGAGAAGCGTGCCGACCCGATCGTGGCGGAGATGATCCGTCAGAAGTACCACCTGAACGACCCGTTCCTCGTTCAGTACTGGAACTACATCTCGGGCGTCTTCCAGGGCAACCTGGGTGAGAGCCTGACCGGTCGCTCGGTGAGCGAAATGATCGGCGACGCGTTCCCCTACACCATGAACCTCGCCCTGGTGGCATTCATCATCGAGGCGGTCGTCGGTGTGGCGGCGGGCGTCATGGCGGCCCTTCGCAAGGGCAAGTTCCTCGACCAGCTGGTCCTCATCAGCACGCTGCTGGTCATCTCCGTCCCGGTCTTCGTCACGGGCTTCATCCTCCAGCTGGTGCTCGGCGTCCAGCTGAAGAACTCGTACGGCATCGACTTCTTCTCGGTCTCGTTCAACGAGGACGACGGCCTGCGGGCCTACCTGCTGCCGGCCTTCGTGCTCGCCTCGCTCTCGCTGGCGTACGTCGCCCGTCTGACCCGCACCAGCCTGATGGAGACCATGCGCGCGGACTACGTCCGCACCGCGGTCGCCAAGGGTCTGAAACGCCGTCGGGTGATCGGCCGTCACGCCCTGCGCAACGCGCTGATCCCGATCGTCACGTTCCTCGGCGCCGACCTCGGTGGCCTGATGGGCGGCGCGGTGATCACCGAGAAGATCTTCAACATCCACGGCATCGGCGGTCTGCTCGCCCAGGCCGTGTACCAGAAGCAGGGCACGATCATCGTCGGCGTCGTCACGCTGCTGGTGATGATCTACCTCGTGACCACCCTGCTCGTGGACATGCTGTACGCCGTGCTCGACCCGAGGATTCGCTATGAGTGAGACCATCACCAAGGACGCCTCGGCGCCGGCCGGGGACAACAGCCCGAAGGCCGCGCCGGCGAAGGCGAAGCCGGAGCGCGTCGCCAGCCTCTGGTCGGACGCCGTCCGCGACCTGCGCCGCAACCCGCTGTTCATCATCGGCGGCGTGCTGGTGCTGGCGCTGATCGTCATCTCGATCGTGCCGCAGTGGTTCACCGACGGCAGCCCGTTCTCCAACGGCGCGTGCGACCTGTCGCACTCGCTGGAGCGTCCGAGCGCCGAGCACTGGTTCGGTTACGACGTCCAGGGTTGCGACAACTACACCCGCACCATCTGGGGTGCCCGCAACTCGATCATCGTCGGCATCCTGACCACCACCACGGTCACCCTGGTCGGCTCGCTGCTGGGCCTGCTGGCCGGTTGGAAGGGCGGGGTGATCGACTCGATCCTGTCCCGCTTCACCGAGATCTTCTTCTCGATCCCGACCCTGCTCGGCGGCATGCTGATCATGTCGATGCTCGGCAAGGGCAACGCCTACACCGTCTCGCTGGTGATGGCCGTCCTCGGCTGGCCGCAGATCTTCCGCATCATGCGCGCCTCGGTGCTGGCCAACAAGAACAACGACTACGTGATGGCCGCCCGCGCCCTGGGCGCCGGCGCCGGCCGGATCACCTTCCGGCACATCCTGCCGAACGCCATCGCGCCGGTCATCGTCGTCGCCGCGATCAGCCTGGGCGTCTACATCGGTGCCGAGGCCGCGCTGTCCTACCTGGGCATCGGCGTCCAGTCCCCGGAGATCTCCTGGGGCCTGATGATCAGCGACGCCCAGGTGCGCTTCCTGGCGGCCCCGCACGTGCTGCTCTTCCCCGCTGCGGTCCTGAGCGTCACCGTGCTGGCCTTCATCATGCTCGGCGACGCGGTCCGCGACGCCCTCGACCCGAAGCTCCGCTGAGAGAAGAGGTGACGACCCGATGACCACCGTGATCGAGAAGAACCAGAAGAGCGGCCGGCTCGAAATCGGCACCCCGCTGCTGGAGGTCAAGGACCTCCACGTGGAGTTCCACACCCGGGACGGCGTCGCCAAGGCCGTGAACGGCGTCAACTACTCCGTGGCCGCCGGCGAGACCCTCGCGGTGCTCGGCGAGTCCGGCTCCGGCAAGTCGGTGACCGCCCAGACCATCATGGGCATCCTGGACATGCCGCCCGGCAAGATCAGCCAGGGCCAGATCCTCTACCGCGGCCAGGACATGCTGGCCATGAAGGAGGAGGAGCGCCGGCTCATCCGCGGCCAGAAGATCGCGATGATCTTCCAGGACGCGCTGTCCTCGCTCAACCCCGTCATGACCGTCGGCGCCCAGCTGGGCGAGATGTTCCGGGTGCACCGCGGCGCCTCCAAGAAGGAGGCCCGGGAGAAGGCCGTCGAGCTGATGGAGCGGGTGCGCATCCCCGCCGCCAGGCAGCGCGTCGGCGACTACCCGCACCAGTTCTCCGGCGGCATGCGCCAGCGCATCATGATCGCCATGGCGCTCTCCATGGAGCCCGACCTGATCATCGCGGACGAGCCCACCACCGCCCTGGACGTCACCGTCCAGGCCCAGGTGATGGACCTGCTCGCCGAGCTGCAGGCCGAGTACAACATGGGCCTGATCCTGATCACCCACGACCTCGGCGTCGTCGCCGACGTCGCGGACAAGATCGCCGTGATGTACGCGGGCCGGATCGTCGAGACCGCCCCGGTGCGCGAGCTGTACGCCAACCCGGCGCACCCGTACACCAAGGGCCTGCTCCGCTCGATCCCGCGCCTGGACCAGAAGGGCCAGGAGCTCTACGCGATCAAGGGCCTGCCCCCGAACCTGCTGAAGGTCCCGGCCGGCTGCGCGTTCAACCCCCGCTGTGACGTCGCCACCGACCTGTGCCGCACGGAGATCCCGGCGCTGCACCAGGTGACCGACAAGGACGGCAAGGAGCTCACCGGCCGCCGCAGCGCGTGCCACCTCTGGAAGGAGACCCTCCATGGCTGAGCCCATCCTGGAGGTCAAGGACCTGGTCAAGCACTACCCGCTGACCCAGGGCATCCTCTTCAAGAAGCAGGTCGGCGCGGTCAAGGCGGTCGACGGCATCTCCTTCGACCTGATGCGGGGCGAGACGCTCGGCATCGTCGGCGAGTCCGGCTGTGGCAAGTCCACGCTGGCCAAGGTGCTGATGAACCTGGAGCGGGCCACCTCCGGCCAGGTGCTCTTCAAGGGCGAGGACATCTCCAAGCTCAGCGGTGCCGGCCTCAAGGCCGTCCGCCGCAACATCCAGATGGTGTTCCAGGACCCGTACACCTCGCTGAACCCGCGCATGACGGTCGGCGACATCATCGGGGAGCCCTTCGAGATCCACCCCGAGGTGGCGCCCAAGGGCGACCGCCGCAAGGCCGTCCAGGACCTCCTGGACGTCGTGGGTCTGAACCCGGAGTACATCAACCGGTACCCGCACCAGTTCTCCGGCGGCCAGCGCCAGCGCATCGGCATCGCCCGCGGCCTCGCGCTCAAGCCCGAGATCATCATCTGCGACGAGCCGGTCTCCGCCCTGGACGTCTCCGTCCAGGCGCAGGTGATCAACCTGCTCGAGCAGCTGCAGAGCGACTTCGAGCTCTCCTACATGTTCATCGCGCACGACCTCTCCATCGTCCGGCACATCTCCGACCGCGTCGGCGTGATGTACCTCGGCAAGATGGTCGAGATCGGCAGCGACGAGGAGATCTACGAGAACGCCACCCACCCGTACACCCAGGCGCTGCTGTCCGCCGTGCCGGTGCCGGACCCGACCGCGCGCGAGTCGCGCGACCGGATCATCCTGAGCGGCGACATCCCCTCGCCGGCCAACCCGCCGTCGGGCTGCCGCTTCCGCACCCGCTGCTGGAAGGCCGAGGAGCGCTGCTCCACCGAGGTCCCGCTGCTCGCGGTGCCCTCGGTCCTGGAGGGCCCGGCCGCGCACCAGTCGGCCTGTCACTTCGCCGAGGTCCGGGAGACGGCCGCCGCCTGATCCCCGCTCCTCACGAGGCACCCGGAAGGGCCCGCGGCCACGCGCCGCGGGCCCTTCCGTCGTTCCGTCAACTCGGCGGGCGGGGTCCTGCACCCGTCCGGGGGTACCCGACTCGCGCCGTCGCCGGGGCGCGCTTCTCATGGGGTGTGATGCGACACACACCATGAGGAGGGACCTCCATGCCCGTAGCCGCCCGCGCTCGTTGGGTCCTCGCCGCTGCGACATCCGTGGTCCTGGTGGCCACCGGGTGCAGCAGCGGCGGCGGAGGCAGCAGCTCGTCGGACACCAGCAAGACCTTCAGCTACCAGAGCAGCGAGCCGCAGAACCCGTTGCAGCCCGCCAACGCGAACGAGGTCGGCGGTGGTCGCATCATCCAGAACCTCTTCAAGGGGCTCGTGGACTACGACCCGAGCAACGCGAAGATCCGCATGCAGGTGGCGAAGTCGATCGACACCAGCGACTCGCAGACCTTCACGGTGACCCTGAACGACGGCTGGAAGTTCCACGACGGCACCCCGGTGCACGCCAAGAACTTCGTCGACGCCTGGAACTGGGCGGCGACCGCCAGCAACAACCAGATCAACAGCTCCTGGTTCTCGGACATCGAGGGCTACAAGGACGTCCACCCGGCCAGCGGCCAGCCGACCACCACCAAGATGTCCGGCCTGACCGTCACCGGTGACCTGGGCTTCACCATCAAGCTGGTCAACAAGGTCTCGTACTTCGAGTACAAGCTCGGCTACATCGCCTTCTCGCCGCTGCCGGACGGCTTCTTCAACGACCCGGCCGGGTACGGCCAGAAGCCGGTGGGCAACGGCCCGTACCAGTTCGTCAGCTGGTCGCACAACCAGCAGGTGGTCACCAAGACCTTCCCGGACTACCAGGGCGTGGACAAGCCGAAGAACGGCGGCGTCGTCTTCAAGATGTACAACACGTCCGAGGCCGCCTACGCGGACCTGCAGTCCAACAACCTCGACGTGATGGACCAGGTGCCGCCGTCCGCGCTGGCCACCTACAAGAGCGACCTCGGGGACCGGGCGATCGACTCCCCGCAGGGCGCCATCCAGAACATCGGCTTCCCGCTCTACCAGGCCGACTGGGCCCCGCCGGAGAAGGCCAAGGTGCGCCAGGGCCTGTCGATGGCGATCGACCGCAACACCATCACCAAGACGGTGCTGCAGGGGTCGCGCGCGCCCGCCTCCGCCTGGGTGGCCGACGGCGTCGAGGGCTACAAGGCCGGCACCTGCGGCGACTTCTGCAACTTCGACCCGGCCAAGGCCAAACAGCTGATCACCGAGGGCGGCGGTGTCCCCGGCAACAAGCTGACCATCACGTACAACGCGGACGGCGGCCACAAGGAGTGGGTCGACGCGGTCTGCAACTCGATCCGGCAGAACACCGGCGTCGAGTGCACCGGGGACCCGAAGCCCGACTTCAAGACGGCCCGGGCGGCGATCACCGGGCACCAGGTCACCGGCGCCTTCCGGACCGGCTGGGTGCAGGACTACCCGCTGAACGCCAACTTCCTGTCCGACGTCTACCGCACCGGCGCCGCGTCCAACGACTTCGGCTACAGCGACCCGCAGTTCGACGCGGACGCCACCAAGGCGGACGAGGCCCCCAACATCTCCGACACGGTGACCGGCTACCAGCAGGCCGAGGGGGTGCTGCCGAGCGGGATGCCCGCCATCCCGCTCTGGTACTACCGCACCAACTCGGGCTACTCCACCAACGTGCAGAACGTCATGTTCGACTCCTTCGGCAACCCGGCCTGGACCCAGGTCGAGGTCAAGGGCTGACCAGGCCCCCCGCGCCGGCCCCGCCCTCCCCGCACGGAGGGCGGGGCCCGGCCCTCCCGGCCGACCGTCCCGGCCGGTCGCGCACCTAGGAAGGAGGCTCGGATGGGCAGTTACGTACTGCGGCGGGTGCTGCAGATGATCCCGGTGTTCTTCGGCGCCACGCTGTTGATCTTCCTGATGGTCTACACGCTGCCGGGCGATCCGGTCTCGGCCCTGTTCGGCCAGAAGGCCGCCGACCCCGCGGTGGTGGCCAGCATCAAACACAAGTACTACCTCGACCAGCCGGTCTGGAAGCAGTACCTGCACTACATGGGCAACCTCTTCCAGGGCGACTTCGGCACCAGCTTCACCGGCCGCCCCGTCACCGACATCATGGCGGACGCCTTCCCGGTGACCATCCGGCTCGCCCTGCTGGCCTTCGGCTTCGAGGTGATCTTCGGCCTGCTCCTCGGCGTCGTCTCCGGCCTGCGGCGCGGCAGCATCCGGGACACCGCGGTGCTGGTCCTCACCCTGCTGGTGATCTCGATCCCGGTCTTCGTGCTGGCCTACATCGCCCAGACGATCTTCGCGACCAACCTGGGCTGGGTCACCCCGACCGTGCAGGACTCCACCGACATCTCCCAGCTGATCCTGCCCGCGATCGTGCTCGGCTCGCTCTCGCTCGCGTTCGTGGCGCGGCTCACCCGCACGTCCATCGGCGAGAACCTGCGGGCCGACTACATGCGCACGGCGGTCGCCAAGGGCCTGCCCCGGCGGACCATTATCACCCGCCACCTGCTGCGCAACTCGCTGATCCCGGTGGTCACCTTCCTCGGCACGGACCTCGGCGCGCTGATGGGCGGCGCCATCGTCACCGAGGGGATCTTCAACGTGCAGGGCATCGGCAACGTCCTGTACCGGGCGATCAACCAGAAGGAAGGCCCGACGGTGGTCGGCATCGTCACCGTCCTGGTGATCGTCTACCTCGTCGCCAGCCTGCTCGTCGACCTGCTCTACGCGGTCCTGGACCCGAGGATCCGCTATGCCTGACATCCACGACGAGGACTCGTACGAGCCGCACCCCAAGCCCGGGGTCTCGCACCTCGACTTCGCCGGCGAGCAGGGCATGGCGGTCGAGCAGGAGACCCTGATCGAGGCCGACCCGGCCAAACGGGAGGAGGCCCGCAGCCTCTGGGGCGACGCCTGGCGCGACCTGCGGCGGCGGCCGGTCTTCCTGATCTCGACCGTCCTGATCCTGCTGCTGATCATCATGTCGATCTTCCCGTGGGCGTTCACCGACGCCGACCCGCGCAAGGCCGACCTGGTGCACGACTACCTCAAGCGCCCGGACTGGACCGACTTCTTCGGGGCCGGCTGGTTCGGCTACGACGCCCAGGGCCGCTCGATCTACGCCCGGGTGGTGTACGGCGCCCGCGCCTCGATCACGGTCGGCATCTTCGTGACCGCCGGCGTCACCCTGCTCGGCGGGCTGACCGGCATGGTCGCCGGCTACTTCGGCGGCGCCGTGGACGCGGTGCTCTCCCGGATCATCGACATCTTCTTCGGCATCCCGCTGCTGCTCGGCGCCCTGGTCCTGCTGAACGGCTTCTCCAGCCGCACGGTGTGGGCCGTGGTCTTCGCCCTGGTCGTCCTCGGCTGGACCCAGATCGCCCGCGTGATGCGGGGCGCCGTGCTGACCGTCAAACAGGCCGACTACGTGGTGGCCGGGCGGGCGCTCGGCGCGGGCACCGGGCGGCTGATGCTCCGGCACATCCTGCCGAACGCCGTGGCGCCGGTCATCGTGGTCGCCACCATCGCGCTCGGCGGGTACATCGCGACCGAGGCCACGCTGAGCTTCCTCGGCATCGGCCTGCAGGACCCGACCATCTCCTGGGGCATCGACATCTCCTCCGCCCAGAAGGTGATCCGCACCGCGCCGTACGTGATGTTCTTCCCGGCCGCGGCGCTCTCCGTCACCGTGCTGGCCTTCATCATGATGGGCGACGCGGTGCGCGACGCCCTCGACCCGAAGCTTCGCTGAGCGAGGGGAACGCATCGTGACTACAGCTGTGGACGCCACCAGGCCCGCGCGCGAGGCGCCGTACGAGGGGCCGCTGCTCGACGTGCGGGACCTGCACGTCGAGTTCGTCACCCGGGACGGCGTCGCCAGGGCGGTGAACGGGGTCAACTACAGCGTCCGGGCCGGGGAGACGCTGGCGGTGCTGGGGGAGTCCGGCTCGGGCAAGTCGGTGACCGCGCAGGCGATCATGGGGATCCTGGACATGCCGCCGGCCCGCATCCCGCGCGGTGAGATCCGCTTCCGCGGCCAGGACATGTTGAAGATGGGCAAGGAGGAGCGGCGGAAGATCCGCGGGCAGAAGATCGCGATGATCTTCCAGGACGCGCTCTCCTCGCTCAACCCGGTGCTGACGGTGGGCTTCCAGCTCGGCGAGATGTTCCGCGCCCACCACGGGACGTCCCGCAAGGACGCCAAGGACAAGGCCGTCGAGCTGATGGACCGGGTGCGCATCCCCGCCGCCAAGCAGCGCGTCAACGACTACCCGCACCAGTTCTCCGGCGGCATGCGCCAGCGCATCATGATCGCCATGGCGCTGGCCCTGGAACCGGACCTGATCATCGCGGACGAGCCCACCACCGCCCTGGACGTCACCGTCCAGGCCCAGGTGATGGACCTGCTCGCGGAGCTGCAGGCCGAGTTCCACATGGGGCTGATCCTGATCACCCACGACCTCGGCGTGGTCGCCGACGTCGCGGACAAGATCGCCGTGATGTACGCGGGGAGGATCGTCGAGACCGCCCCGGTGCACGAGCTCTACGCCCGGCCCGCGCACCCGTACACCCGCGGCCTGCTGGACTCCATCCCCCGGCTGGACCAGAAGGGCCAGGAGCTCTACGCGATCAAGGGCCTGCCGCCCAACCTGCTGCGGATCCCCAAGGGCTGCGCGTTCAACCCGCGCTGCCCGCGGGCGCAGGACCGCTGCCGGGCCGAGGTGCCGGAGCTGTTCCCCGTCACCGACGACGACGGCGCCCCGGTGACCGGGCGGGGCAGTGCCTGCTTCTTCTGGAAGGAGACCCTCCATGAGCAGCGCTAACGGAGCCAGCGCACTGGGTGCGGTGCCCGCGGAGGCCGCCTTCGCCCAGGCCGTGCCGCGCGGGGAGCCGATCCTGGAGGTGCGGGAGCTGGTCAAGCACTTCCCGCTGACCAAGGGGATCGTCTTCAAGAAGCAGGTCGGCGCGGTGAAGGCGGTCGACGGGGTCAGCTTCGACCTGATGCAGGGCGAGACGCTGGGCATCGTCGGCGAGTCCGGCTGCGGGAAGTCCACGCTGGCCAAGGTGCTGATGAACCTGGAGCCGGCCACCGGCGGGTCCGTGAAGTACAAGGGCGAGGAGATCTCCCGGCTGTCCGGGGCCGGGCTGAAGGCGGTGCGCCGGAACATCCAGATGGTGTTCCAGGACCCGTACACCTCGCTGAACCCGCGGATGACGGTCGGCGACATCATCGGGGAGCCCTTCGAGATCCACCCCGAGGTGGCACCGAAGGGGGACCGCCGCAAGGCCGTCCAGGACCTGCTGGACGTGGTCGGGCTGAACCCGGAGTACATCAACCGGTACCCGCACCAGTTCTCCGGCGGCCAGCGCCAGCGCATCGGCATCGCCCGGGGGCTGGCGCTCAAGCCGGAGGTGATCATCTGTGACGAGCCGGTCTCGGCGCTGGACGTCTCCGTCCAGGCGCAGGTGATCAACCTGCTGGAGCAGCTGCAGGGCGACTTCAACCTGTCGTACATGTTCATCGCCCACGACCTCTCGATCGTCCGGCACATCTCCGACCGGGTCGGGGTGATGTACCTCGGCAGGATGGTCGAGATCGGCAGCGACGCGGAGATCTACGACCACGCCACCCACCCGTACACCCAGGCCCTGCTGTCGGCCGTCCCGGTGCCCGACCCGACGGCCAGGGAGTCCCGGGACCGGATCGTGCTCACCGGGGACGTCCCCTCGCCGGCCAACCCGCCGTCGGGCTGCCGCTTCCGCACCCGGTGCTGGAAGGCGCAGGACCGCTGTGCGACCGAGACGCCGCTGCTGACCTCGCCGTCGTGGCTGGAGGGGGCGGCGCGGCACGACTCGGCGTGTCACTTCGCGGCGGAGCGCGAGAACGGGCAGGGCGCGGCGGAGCGCGAGAACGGGCAGAGCGCGGCGGAGCGCGAGAACGGGCAGGGCGCGGCGGAGCGCGAGAACGGGCAGAGCGCGGCGGAGCGCGAGATCGGGCAGGGCGCGGCGGAGCGCGGCGAGGGGCCGGGCGGGCAGGGCCCGCAGGACGAGCCGGGCCCGCAGGGCGGGGAGGACGGGCCGGGGAGCGGTCCGCCCGGGTAACGATTCGGTTGACGCCGCCGGCGCGGCGAGGCATCCAGGGCGCGTCCTCGATCGAGGGCGCGCCCTCGCGTTGTGCTGCGGAAATACCGCCGGAAAGATCATTACTCCTCGTAAACGCGCGAATAACGGCATCCGGTGTTCGCTATTCGGCGCTCGGAGCGGGTGATTCCGTTTTCGATATGCGGGAATTTGGCGAGCATTGTCCGGCCTGGCCTGAGCATGTAATTGAAAAGAGACGTGACGTGGATTCCGCAAGGGGGGTCGGTTGATCGATAGTTGCTCTGCGCGTATCAGCGGTCACCTCGCCAACTGTGTGGATCGGCCCTGATGTCGACCTCCGCCATGCCCGGCACACCGAGTGGCGGGGCGCCGTTCGTTCGTAAGCCCCTAAATCGAGGAGCAGTTGAATGAGGCTCACCAAGACGATGCGTCTGACCGCGCTCGCGGCGTGTGCGGCACTGGCGATCTCCGCGTGCAGCACCGGCAGCGACAAGAAGTCCTCGGAGCAGGCGAGCGGCGGCACGGGCAAGACCGGCGGCTCGATCAGCATCGAGTCGGGTGAGCCGCAGAACGGCCTGATCCCGCAGAACACCGCGGAGTCCGAGGGCGCGCAGGTGGAGTTCGCGCTCTTCGCCGGCCTCGTCGAGTACGACCCCAAGACCACGGCGCCCAAGCTGCGCGTCGCCGAGTCGATCGAGACCCAGGACGCCACCGTCTGGACCATCAAGCTCAAGGACGGCTACACCTTCCACAACGGCGAGAAGGTCACCGCGCAGTCATTCGTGGACGCCTGGAACTGGGGCGCCAACCAGGACAACGCCGCGCAGGGCCTGCCGTTCTACGACAAGATCCTCGGCTCCGAGGACCTCGCCCCGGGCAAGGACAAGAAGCCGACCGCGACCGAGCTCAAGGGCCTGAAGGTGGTCGACGACAAGACCTTCACCGTCACCCTCAAGGCGCCGTTCTCGCAGTTCAAGACCATGCTCGGGTACAACGCCTTCTACCCGCTGCCGAAGGCGTTCTTCGCGGACCCGAAGGCGTTCGGCGACAAGCCGATCGGAAACGGTCCGTTCCAGATGGACGGCGCCTGGGAGCACAACAAGCAGATCAAGATCAAGCGGTACGACAACTTCCCGTCCTTCGACCGAAAGGCGAAGCTGGATTCGGTCACGTTCAAGATTTACGACAAGCTGGAAACCGCGTACAACGACCTCCGCGCGGACAACATCCAGATCACCAACAAGCTGCCGATCTCGGCGCTCGCGACGGTCTCCCAGGAGTTCGGCGACCGGTACATCTACCGGCCGGAATCCGGTGTCGGCTACCTCGGATTCCCGATCTCGACCAACCCGGCGTTCAAGAGCGCGGACCTGCGCAAGGCGATCTCGATGGCGATCGACCGCGACGCGATCTGCAAGACGATCTTCTCCGGCACCCGCGTGCCGGCCTCGGACTTCATCAGCCCGATCATCCCCGGCTACCGCCAGGGCGCCCTCGGCGACGCCGCCAAGTACAACCCGGCGAAGGCCAAGGAGCTCTACACCCAGTCCGGCGGCCTGCCCGGCAACAAGCTCGAGATCGGGTACAACGCGGACGGCGGCCACAAGGAGTGGATCGAGGCCGTCGGCAACCAGCTGAAGAACAACCTCGGCATCGAGGTCACCTTCAAGCCGTTCGAGAAGTTCGGCAAGATCCTCGACGCCCTGGGCAAGAAGGAGTACTCGGGCGCCTTCCGGATGGCCTGGCAGATGGACTACCCGTCCATCGAGAACTACCTGCGCCCGATCTTCTCCAAGGTCGCCATCGAGAACGGCTCCAACTACGGCGGCTACGTCAACGAGGACTTCGAGGCGCTGCTCGCCAAGGCCGACGGCGCGAAGACCGACGACGAGGGCATCAAGCTCTACCAGCAGGCCGACGACATCCTGATCAAGGACCTCCCGTACATCCCGGTCTACACCTACATGCTCTCCTCGGCCTACACGAAGGCCGTGAAGAACGTGATCGTGGACGCGCAGAACCGGATCGACCTGGCCAGCGTCGAGCTCGCCTGATCCGACGTCACCCTCCCGCCCCCGGCGGGCGGGAGGAGCCCACGACCGGCACCACCGATGGGCGGTGAGGGAAACCCCCGCACCGCCCGTCAGTGGCGTGCCCCCAACCGTGAGGAGGCCGCATGGGCCGCTATGTGGTCCGCCGGGTCATCCAGGCCCTACCCGTGATCCTCGGCGCGACGTTCCTGATCTACGCACTGGTCTTCCTGCTGCCTGGCGACCCCATCCAAGCGCTGGCCGGTGAGAAGCGCGCGGACCCCACCGTGGTGGCGATCCTGCGCGACCGGTACCACCTGGACGACCCGTTCTTCGTCCAGTACTGGCACTACCTGATCGGGCTGTTCAAGGGCGACTTCGGTGAGGACTACCGCGGCAACGCGGTGGTCGACGTGATGACGCGGGCCTTCCCGTACACGATCAACCTGGCGCTGACCGCGCTGGGCGTGGAGATGGTCATCGGCATCGTGGCCGGCGTGGTCGCCGCGCTGCGGCGCGGGCGCTTCATCGACAACCTGGTGCTGATCTCGACCCTGATGGTCATCTCCATCCCGACCTTCGTGATCGGCTTCGTGCTCCAGCTGCTGCTCGGGGTGAAGCTCAACCGCGACTACGGCATCGACTTCTTCCCGGTCTCCTTCAACGAGGACGCCGGGTTCCGCTCGTACCTGGTGCCGGCCTACGTGCTGGCGTCCACCTCGCTCGCGTACATCGCCAGGCTCACCCGGACCAGCCTGATCGAGGTGATGCGGGCCGACTACGTCCGCACCGCGGTGGCCAAGGGCCTGAGTCCGGTGCGGGTGGTGGTGCGGCACGGGCTCCGGAACGCGCTGATCCCGATCATCACCTTCCTCGGCATGGACCTGGGCGGACTGATGGGCGGGGCGGTGATCACCGAGGGCATCTTCAACATCCCCGGGATCGGCCACCAGCTGTTCCAGTCCGTCTACCTGCGCGAACGGACCATCGTGGTGGGCGTGGTGAGCGCCCTGGTGATGGTCTACCTGTTCACCAACCTGGTGGTCGACCTGCTCTACGCCGTTCTTGACCCGAGGATCCGCTATGAGTGAGCCGACGAAGCACGAGGACGTGAAGGTGTCGATCCCCGCGCAGGCCGGCGGGGACGTCGCGGCCCCGGCCGCCCCGGCCGCGGCCGGCAAGGAGCGGGTGGCCAGTCTCTGGACCGACGCCTGGTACGACCTACGGCGCAACCCGCTGTTCATCATCGGCGGCCTGCTGGTGCTGTTCATGGTGGCGCTGGCCGTCGCCCCGCAGCTGTTCACCGACCAGGACCCGAACTCGGCCGGCTTCTGCGAGCTCTCCTCCTCGTTGAAGCGCCCCAGCGCCGACCACTGGTTCGGCTTCGACGTCCAGGGCTGCGACATCTACACCCGGACGGTCTGGGGCGCCCGCAACTCGATCATCGTCGGCCTCCTGACCACCTCGCTGGTGGTCCTGGTCGGCGGGACCCTCGGTCTGCTGGCGGGCTGGCTGGCCGGCTTCTGGGACAGCCTGCTCTCCCGGGTCACCGAGATCTTCTTCGCGATCCCGCTGCTGCTCGGCGGCATGCTCATCATGTCGACCTGGCAGAAGGGCAACGCCTGGACGGTCTCGGCGGTGATGGCGGTGCTCGGCTGGCCGCAGATCTACCGGCTGATGCGCTCGGCGGTGATCTCCAACAAGCACAACGACTACGTCGTCGCGGCCCGCGCGCTGGGGGCCGGCACCCGGCGGATCGTCACCCGGCACATCCTGCCGAACGCGGTGGCCCCGGTGATCGTGGTCTCCACCATCAACCTCGGCGTCTACATCGGCGCCGAGGCGGCGCTGTCCTACCTGGGCATCGGCATCCAGTCCCCGGCGATCTCCTGGGGCCTGATGATCAGCGACGCCCAGTCCCGCTTCCTGAACGCCCCGCACGTGCTGCTCTTCCCGGCGGCCGTGCTGAGCATCACCGTGCTGGCGTTCATCATGCTCGGCGACGCGGTCCGCGACGCCCTCGACCCCAAACTGCGCTGAGGAGGGCCGCGAACCATGGCTGACCTGACGAAGCCGTCCGGGAGCAGGGACGGCGGGCCGCGGATGGACGCGGTCCAGGTGATCGGCGGCGGACGGGAGCACCTGGTGCCCGGCACGCCGCTGCTGGAGGTCGACGACCTGCACATCGAGTTCCACACCCGGGACGGCGTCGCCAAGGCCGTCAACGGGGTGAGCTACTCGGTGTCGGCCGGCGAGACCCTGGCGGTGCTGGGGGAGTCCGGCTCGGGCAAGTCGGTGACCGCGCAGGCGATCATGGGCATCCTCGACATGCCGCCGGGGCGGATCACGGCGGGCCGGATCCTCTTCCGTGGTCAGGACCTGCTGACCATGGGCGCCAAGGCCCGGCGGGCGGTGCGCGGCCGGAAGATCGCGATGATCTTCCAGGACGCGCTCTCCTCGCTCAACCCGGTGCTCAGCGTGGGCTACCAGCTCGGCGAGATGTTCCGGGTGCACCAGGGGGCCACCCGCAAGGAGGCGAAGGAGAAGGCCGTCGAGCTGATGGAGCGGGTGCGCATCCCCGCCGCCAGGCAGCGCGTCGGCGACTACCCGCACCAGTTCTCCGGCGGCATGCGCCAGCGCATCATGATCGCCATGGCGCTCTCCATGGAGCCCGACCTGATCATCGCGGACGAGCCCACCACCGCCCTGGACGTCACCGTCCAGGCCCAGGTGATGGACCTGCTCGCCGAGCTGCAGAACGAGTTCCACATGGGGCTGATCCTGATCACCCACGACCTCGGCGTGGTCGCCGACGTCGCGGACAAGATCGCCGTGATGTACGCGGGCCGGATCGTCGAGACCGCCCCGGTGCACGAGCTCTACGCCCGGCCCGCCCACCCGTACACCCGCGGCCTGCTCACCTCGATCCCGCGGCTGGACCAGAAGGGGCAGGACCTCTACGCGATCAAGGGCCTGCCGCCGAGCCTGCTGCGGATCCCGCAGGGCTGCGCGTTCAACCCGCGCTGCGACCGGGCGCGGGACCGCTGCCTGACCGAACTCCCGGCGCTGGTCCCGGTGCTGGACGCCGACGGGGCCGACCTGCCGGGCCGCCGCAGCGCCTGCCACTTCTGGAAGGAGACCCTCCATGGCTGAGCCGATCCTGGAGGTCCGGGACCTGGTCAAGCACTACCCGCTGACCCAGGGCATCCTGTTCAAGCGGCAGGTCGGCGCGGTGAAGGCGGTCGACGGGGTCAGCTTCGACCTGGTGAAGGGTGAGACGCTGGGCATCGTCGGCGAGTCCGGCTGCGGGAAGTCCACGCTGGCCAAGGTGCTGATGAACCTGGAGCGGGCCACGGCCGGCCGGGTGCTCTTCAAGGGCGAGGACATCACCCGGCTGTCCGGGGCCGGGCTGAAGGCGGTGCGCCGGAACATCCAGATGGTGTTCCAGGACCCGTACACCTCGCTGAACCCGCGGATGACGGTCGGCGACATCATCGGGGAGCCCTTCGAGATCCACCCCGAGGTGGCGCCCAAGGGGGACCGCCGCAAGGCCGTCCAGGACCTGCTGGACGTGGTCGGGCTGAACCCGGAGTACATCAACCGGTACCCGCACCAGTTCTCCGGCGGCCAGCGCCAGCGCATCGGCATCGCCCGCGGCCTCGCGCTCAAGCCGGAGCTGATCATCTGTGACGAGCCGGTCTCCGCCCTGGACGTCTCCGTCCAGGCACAGGTGATCAACCTGCTGGAGCAGCTGCAGGGCGACTTCGGGCTCTCCTACATGTTCATCGCGCACGACCTCTCGATCGTCCGGCACATCTCCGACCGGGTCGGCGTGATGTACCTCGGCACGATGGTCGAGATCGGTACGGAGGAGGAGATCTACTCCTACCCGACGCACCCCTACACCCAGGCCCTGCTGTCGGCCGTCCCGGTGCCCGACCCGACCGGGCGGGAACAGCGCGAGCGCATCCTGCTCAGCGGCGACCTGCCCTCACCGGCCAACCCGCCGTCGGGCTGCCGCTTCCGCACCCGCTGCTGGAAGGCGGAGGAGCGCTGCTCCACCGAGGTCCCGCTGCTCGCGGTGCCCGCGCTGCTGGAGGGCCCGGCCGCGCACCAGGCGGCCTGCCACTTCGCCGAGGTCCGGGACGTGATCGGGACGGGCTGACACCGGCCCGCGCGAGCGGCCGGGCTCCGGGGGCGAACGGCACCCGGGGCCCGGCCGGTTCGGCGGTGTGCGCGTCGGCCGCCCCGGCCGGGCTCAGCGCTCGAAGCCGACGTTCTCCCAGACGATGTCGGACAGCCCCTGCGCGCCGATGTTGGCGAGGTTGGCGCGGGCGCCGTACAGCTGCGGGCGCTGGTAGAGCGGGAGCACGCCGGCCACCTTCCACAGTTCGCCGTCGGCCTGGTTGATCGCCTCGGACGCGGTGGCGGCGTCCGGTGCCGCGGCGGCCCGGTCGAGGGCGGCGTCCACCGCCTGGCTGCCGGCGCCGACGTGGTTGGTGCCGCCGTTCTGGACGAAGTTGGCGCGGTTGCCGCTGGCGGGGAAGGGCGTGCCGAGCAGCGAGTAGGCGGTGATGTCGAAGTCGTCGCGGTTGACGTACCGGTCGAAGAACTCGTTGGCGGCGGCGGTCACCGTGGTGACCTTGACGCCGACGTCCTTGAGCATCCTGGTGGTGGTGGCGGCCTCGTTCTGGGCCTGGGTGACGCCGGCCGGGATGACCATCCGCAGGTTCAGCTCGCGGCCGTCCTTCTTCCGCACGTCGCCGTCGAGCTTCCAGCCGGCCGCGTCCAGCTTGCGGGCGGCCTCGGCGGGGTCGTAGCGGCTGAGGCCGAGGGAGTTGTCCCGGTACGCGTTCTGGTTGGCGACCAGCAGGTGGTTGTTGAGCGGGACGGCGGGCCAGTCCAGACCGTTGAGGTCGGCGCGGATGACGGCGTCCCGGTTGATCGCCTGGAAGACGGCCTGGCGGACGGTCGCGTCGCTGAGCGCCGGGGTACGGGCGTTCAGCGTGAACTGGCGGAAGTCCGGCCCGCCGGCCCGGCGCACCGCGGCGCCCTTGGTGTTCCTGATCGTCTGGTAACCGGCCACGTCGGGGCCGTTGTTGAAGAGGTCGATCTCGCCCTTGGCGAAGGCGGCGGCCATGGCGTTGGGCAGCATCGCGTGGAACACGATCCGGTCCAGCACCGGCTTGTCGCCCCACCAGCCCGGGTCGGCGACCAGGGTGACGGTCTGCGCGGCGCGGTCCAGCTGCTCCACCTTGAACGGGCCGGCGGTGACCGGGATCGCGTCCAGGTAGGCGGAGTTGAACTGGTCCGGGGTGGCGACCCGGCTCGCCGGCAGCAGCGGCGCGTTGGCGGCGCCGTTGAACATCGACTGCCACTCGGAGAACGGGCGGTCGAAGGTCATCACGGCCTGGAAGTCGTCCTTGCCGCGCTCGACCGAGGAGACCAGCTCGAAGCCGGTGCTGCTGGACGACTTGTAGGCCGGGTCCTTCCCGTTCAGGGCGCGCCAGTTGGCCTCGATGTCGCGCCACGTGATCGGGGTGCCGTCGGACCAGTGGGCCTTCGGGTTGAGCGTCCAGACGACCACCTGCCGGCCGTCCCGCTGCTCCGCGTGGGCGTCCTGCAGGTAGGCCGGGTTGACGGTCTGGGTGCCGGCCGCGTCGGAGCGGAAGAAGGTCGGCAGCAGGGGCTTGGTGACGCTGATCGTCGAGGACTCGCTGCCGTCGGCGTGGATCGGCGACCACTGCCGGGAGAACTGCGCGATCGCCAGGTTGAGGGTGCCGCCCTGACGCAGCTGGGCGCGGTCACGCGGGTTGACGTCGATCGAGGTCAGCTTGGGGGTGCCGGCGGCCGGCAGCCCGTCGGCGGAGCCGCCGCCCTGACCGGACGCGCACGAACAGAGCGCCAGCGAGAGGGAGAGGGCGGTGAGACCGGCGAGTACGGCCGTCCGGTGGTGGAGGCGGCGGCTCATCGGCGTGCTCCCGAGGTGGCTGTGGCGGAAGGTGTGGCGTCACATCTTGCTGACCGGGAGGTGGAGTTGTCGAGGGGCGGGCCGGCTCCCTCCGGATCGGAGGGAGCCGGCCCGCCCCTGGACGGGTGCCGCTCGGCGTCAGGCGGCGGTGAACTTGAAGGTGCGGTCCTTGTCGCCGCTCTTCTCGAGCAGCGGGGTGAGGGCGTCCGCGACGTCCTGCGGGGTGAGCACGGCGGTCTGGCCGTTCTTCTTGACCTTCACCTTGTCGAACACGCCGTCCAGCTGGGCCTTCAGCGCGTCGAGGTCCCACTTGGGCACGATCTTGCCGGAGGCGTCCGGGACGAGCGTCAGCGCCTTGGCGGCGCTCTTCGGCCCGAAGTCCCACTTCTTGACGCCGACCAGGACGTGGATGTTGCCGTTGACCGCGGACTTGCCGAGGCTGTCGGCGGCGGCCTGCAGCGCCTGCGCGGAGGTCTTGGGCTGGGCGGCCGTCACCGCGAGGGCGACCGGCTGGTCGGGCTTGCCGGCCGCGCGGTCGCGGTAGGCCTGCTCGACCACGTCGAGGGCGCTCGCCGAGTCCACGGCCTGGCCGGCCCGGCCGGGCACGACGACCGGGTCGCCGTTGTCGGCGAACTTGACGTAGCCCTCCTGCAGCCCGGAGCCCGAGCCGGCGGCCAGGGTGTCCAGGGCGGCCTTCAGCTTGGCCCGGTCGACCTTGACCTCCGGGGCGACGGCCTTGGTGCCGCCCTGGAGGGACTTGATGACGTCCACCGGGTTGTAGCTGTGCTGGGCGAGGCCGTCCACGGTGCCGGTGGTGTCGAAGGCGAGCCCGGCCACGGTCGGGTCGAGGTCCAGCACCTGGTCGCCGACCTTCAGCTTGAGCGGCTGCTGACCGGCCTTGCCGACGGTCTCGTCGAGCTGGTGGATGGCCTGGTCGCGGCTGCTGCCGCCGATGTCGGTGCCGAGCACGACGGTCCCCTTGGGGATGTCGGACTGGTTGAGCATCAGGCCGGTGCCGTACGCGGCGGCGCCGAGGAACAGCACCCCGCCGACGCCGTAGACGGCCAGCTTGACGAGCTTCTTGCCGGAACCGCCGCGCTTGCCCTTGGCGGGCTCGGCCTTCGCCGGCTGCGGCGCCGGCTTGGCCGCCGCCGGACCGGCCGGCGCGGGCCTGCCCTGGGCCGGGTGCGGCTGGGCGCCGTCGGGGCGCGGGCCGGGAGTCGGCAGCGGGGTGAACTCGGTGGCCTCCGGGTCCTGGCCGGCCTGCTGCGGGCGGCCCGGGGCCGCGCCGGGCGCTCCCGGGAAGAGTCCGCCGGGGGCCGGGGCGGCGAAGGCGTCCTGGCCGGGGTGCTGCGGGGCGAAGGCGTCCTGGCCCGGGCGCTTGGTGGCGAACGGGTCGGCGCCGGCCGGGGCCGAGGCGAACAGGCCGGGCTGCGGGCGGGTCTCGCCGCCGTGCGCGGCGCCGTTCTGCGGCAGGCCGGATATGGCGCCGGGCGGCGGAGTGTTCTCGCGGACCGGCCGGAAGCCGTCGACCGAGGTGTCCTCCGGGTTGGCCTCGCCGGCCGCCGGGCCCTGCGGGTGGGCGCCGGGGCGCGGGCCCTGCTGCGGGCCGCCGGCCGGTCGGCCGCCCCGAGGGGCGCCGTTGGGCCGCGCGCCGTTGGGCTGCGCGCCGTTCTGCGGGCGGGCGCCGCGCTGGCCGCGGGCACCGGCCTCGGGTGCCGCCGGGGCGAACGGGTCGGCGACGGGGGCGGCGGCCTCGTAGACGCCGGGCTCCTCCGCGGGGGCCTGCGGACCGGCCGGGTTCGACGCCTGCGCGGGCACCGGACGGCCGTTCGGGCGGGCCGCGCCCTGGGCGGCCGCGGGGCGGGAGCCGCCCGGCCGGGCGGCGGCGGCCGGGGCGGCCTTCGCGCGCGGCTCGGCGCCGGCGGGCGCGGCCGGGGCCTCCGCGGTGCCCGGGGCGCCGGCGGCGACGGCGGCCGGGGCCGGCTCGCCGGCCTTCTTCTGCCGCGGCCGGAACCAGGCACCGGTGGACTCGGACTCGGAGGTCGCCGGCGGGATCGGCGGGATCTGCCACTCCGGCGGCAGGTTCGGCGGGGTGGCCGTGCGGGTGTCACCCTCCATCACCCCGAGGACGGGGGAGGCGGGCGCGGAACGGTGCCGCGGGCCGCCCGGCTCGGCGGCCGCCGGGGCGTCCTCGCCGGAGCCGCCGTCCTCGTTCTTGACGGTGCTGCGGACCACGACCGGCGGGATCGGGCGCGAGCCCGGGATGTTGATCCGGACCCGGGTGGTCAGCGTGGTCTCGGTCTTGGGGCCGTCGTCCTCGGCGCCCGACGCGGCGCCCTGGGCGGCCGCGGCCCGGTCGCCGCCGGGGAGCCCCGGTGTGCCGTAGGGCGGGGTGCCCGACGGGTAGGCGTCCGGCCCCGTACGCCGCGGCGTCGGGTGGGCGTTGTCAGATTCGCGGCTGCTCAATGCTGCTCTGCTCCGGGTTCGCGGGCGGGCCGTGCGGCGCGACCGCGGTTCGTGGTCGCCGGGCCTGGGCGGGCGGCGGTCGGGTACGGCGTTCTGCGGGACCACCATACTGGGAAGAACTGAGCGGCGAACGGCTTCGGACAGATCCTGATACGTCCGGTTCCTCCGTTATGAGAGTACGGCCGTGTGGTCCTGACTGCGCGTCGTGCGCAGCCCCGTTCGCGCCCCGTGGGCGGGGTCAGCGCGGTGGCGCCGGCACGCCCGGGAACCAGCTCGTGCGGGTGGGCAGGGTGGCGCAGATCACGCCGAGGACGGAGCCGGCGAACAGCCAGGCCAGCGAGGTGGCGTTGGACCACAGCACGTTGTCGCCCTCGGGCCGGGGCACGATCAGCAGCAGCATCGCCAGGAACCAGCCGGCCGCGGGCATCGCGGCGCCGAGCCGGGTGCCGGTGACCCGCAGGCCCGCGTAGAAGGTGGCGCCGGTCGCGGCGAGTGCCAACAGGACTCCCACGGGCGGCCACAAGGCCTGCACAAAGGATCCGCAGACCGACACCGCGATGCCCAGCAGGAAGAACAGCAGGTAGGCCGCGATGCGGGCGGCGCGCGGGGGCTGAGGCTCGGCCAGCCGCTCGTCGCGGGTGCCGAGGACGATCGCCGGGATCGAGCGGCGCGGCGCCCGGGCGGTGGCGGGCTCGGTCATCGGGTGCTCTCCTCTGCGGTGGTGTGCAGCGGCTCGGGGTCGGGCGCCAGGCCCGCGAACAGGTCGTCCTCGGGTCGGCCGGGGCCGGCCTGGCCGCGAACCAGCTGGTAGTACTCGGTGGCGACCAGCGGCTGGCCGAGGTCGTTGGAGAGCGCGAAGAAGGGGCCGGCCACGGTGATCTGGGTGGCGTGGGCGGCCATCGCGGCCGCCTTGCGCCCGGCGTGCGCGGCGCCGTCCAGGACGGTGGTGACCAGCTCGTCGGCCACCACCCCCGGGACGTCGGCCGGGGCGGCCACGCCGGGGAACGGCGCCCGGGCGGCCGTCTCGGCGAGCCCGGCCTCGATCACCGAGCGGGGCATCCGGTTCCAGTACACCTTGGCGATCCGCCAGGCCGGGCCGAGCTCCGGGCGGTGGGCCGGGTCGGCCGCCAGCTCGTACCCGCGCATCGCGACCCGGTGCGCCTGGACGTGGTCCGGGTGCCCGTAGCCGCCGTCCTCGTCGTAGGTGACCAGCACCTGCGGCCGGACCTCGCGGATCACCGCGACGAGGTGGCCGGCCGCCTCGTCCACGTCGGCCTGCCAGAAGCAGCCGGGCACGTCGTTGTCGGGCACGCCCATCATCCCGGAGTCGCGGTAGCGCCCCGGGCCGCCGAGGAAGCGGAAGTCGGTGACGCCGAGGGCGCGCATCGCCTCGGTGAGCTCGCCGATCCGGTACGTGCCGAGGGTGTCGTCCCGATCGGCCGTCAGGTGGGCCAGCTCGGGGGGGATCACCTCGCCGCCCTCGCCGAGGGTGCAGGTCACCAGGGTGACGTGGGCGCCCTCGGCGGCGTACCGGGCCATGGTGGCGCCGTTGCCGATCGACTCGTCGTCGGGGTGGGCGTGCACCAGGAGCAGGCGGCGGCCGGTAGTCGCGGTCATGGGATGAAGCCTAACGACCGGCCGGTCGCGGGTCGGGCCGGGCGGGGGTCAGAGCTTCAGGCCGTTGATCATCCCGGCGAGGTTGCTGGTGAACTGGCTGATCGACGGCGCGATCGAGCTGGACGCCAGGTAGAAGCCGAGCAGCGCGCAGACGATCGCGTGCGCGAGCTTCAGCCCGGAGCGGCGGATCAGCACCACCACGATGACCAGCATCAGCATGGCTGCGGAGACGGACAAAGCCATGTCGGCTCACACCCCTTCTCGGGTGCGCCGCCCCCGGGGAGGGCGGCGGTGGGACCGTGCGGGACTTGCGGTCGGGTGACCGGGGCCCGGGACGGGGCCCGACGATCACTCGCCTGAGCCAGTCTTACCCGATGGGTAAGGGGAGCATTACATTCAGTGAGTCCCCGCGCGCCGGGGCACGGTGGCACCGGTGGGGCGCACGGGCCGGTCGGAGGGGGTGCGGGGCCCTCCGGGGCGTCCTCGGCGAGGATGCTCCGAACGAGTGATCACCGGGCTTCCGGCGGGCGGGAGTCCGCCGTCGTAGGGTCTGGTGCCATGACCACCCACACCCCTGCGGACACCTTCCCCCGGCAGTACGCGCGCACCCTGCGCTACACCGTCGGCGCGCCCCGCTCCTTCTCCGTCGCACCCGACGGCTCGCGGGTCGTCTTCCTGCGCTCCCGCGCCGGCGGCGATCGGGCCAACCTGCTCTGGAGCCTCGACACCGGCACCGGCGAGGAGCGGATCGCCGCCGACCCGGCCGTGCTGCTCGGCGGCGGCGAGGAGGACCTCTCGCCCGCCGAGAAGGCCCGCCGCGAGCGCAGCCGCGAGGGATCGGCCGGCATCGTCGGGTACGCGCTGGACGCGGCCGGCCGGCTGGCCGCCTTCGGGCTCTCCGGCCGGCTGTTCACCGCCGACCTGACCACCGGCGACACCGCCGAACTGCCCGCCGCCGGCCCGCTGCTGGACCCGCGGGTCTCCCCGGACGGCGTCCACGTCGCCTACGCCAACACCGCCGGCGAACTGCGGATCACCCGCACCGACGGCACCGGCGACCGGGTGCTCGCCGAGCCCGACGGCCCGAACGTCACCTGGGGCCAGGCCGAGTTCATCGCCCAGGAGGAGATGGACCGCGACCGCGGCTTCTGGTGGTCCCCGGACGGCGACCGGCTGCTGGTCGAGCGCGCCGACGACTCCCCGGTGCGCCGCTGGTGGATCGCCGACCCGGCCAACCCCGAGCGCGAGCCCGCCGAGGTCGCCTACCCGGCCGCCGGCACCGCCGACGCCGAGGTCGGCCTCTGGCTGGTCGACCTGGACGGCGACCGCACCGAGGTGCGCTGGGACCGCGCGGCCTTCCCGTACCTGGCCCGGGTGCACTGGTCCGCGGGCGGCGCGCCGCTGCTGCTCGTCCAGGCCCGTGACCAGCGCAGCCAGCTGCTGCTCGGCCTGGACCCGGCCACCGGTGCCACCGAGGTGCTGCTGGAGGAGCGCGACGACGCCTGGCTGGAGCTGTTCCCGGGCGTCCCGGCCTGGACGCCGGACGGCAAGCTGGTCCGGATCGCCGACGTCGGTGAGGCCCGTGCGCTGGTGATCGGCGAGGAGACCGTCACCGGGGCCGACCTGCACCTGCGGTCGGTCGTCGCGGTCACCGACGACGAGGTGTTCTTCACCGCCTCCGGCGGCGCCGCGGAGACCGACCCGGAGCCCGGCTGGATCGCCGTCGGCCGGATCAGCCACGACGGCAAGCGGCTCGGCTGGGAGTCCTCCAACGGCCGGCCGTTCACCTCCGTCACCAGCGCCGTGCACGCCGGCGGGATCACCGTGCGCGCCACCGCCGAGCCCGACCTGCCCGGCAGCCTGGTCACCGTCGCCCGGGACCTGCCCGAGGGCGTGGTCGTCGACGAGGTCGCCGTCATCGCCTCGTACGCCGAGACCCCGGTCATCACCGCCCGCCCGGTCTTCCGTTTCGCGGGCGAGCGCCGCATCCCGGCCGCCGTCTTCCTGCCCACCGGCTACGACCGTGAGCGGGACGGCCTGCTGCCCGTCCTGATGGACCCGTACGGCGGCCCGCACGGCCAGCGCGTCGTCCAGGCGCACAACCCGCACCTCAACTCGCAGTGGTTCGCCGACCAGGGCTTCGCCGTGGTCGTCGCCGACGGGCGCGGCACCCCCGGGCGCGGCCCGGCCTGGGAGAAGTCGATCGCCTTCGACTTCGCCGGAGCCACCCTGGACGACCAGGTGGACGCGCTCCATTCGCTCGCCGGGGAGTTCCCGCTGGACCTCGGACGGGTCGCGATCCGCGGCTGGTCCTACGGCGGCTACCTCTCCGCGCTCGCCGTGCTGCGCCGCCCGGACGTCTTCCACGCGGCCGTCGCCGGCGCGCCCGTGACCGACTGGGAGCTGTACGACACCCACTACACCGAGCGCTACCTCGGCCACCCCGCCGAGCGGCCCGAGGTGTACGCCGCCAACTCGCTCACCGGGTACGCCGCCGCGCTGGAGCGGCCGCTGATGATCATCCACGGTCTGGCGGACGACAACGTGGTGGCCGCGCACACCCTGCGGCTCTCCTCCGCACTGCTCGCGGCCGGCCGCCCGCACACCGTGCTGCCGCTGTCCGGCGTCACCCACATGACGCCGCAGGAGGAGGTCGCGGAGAACCTGCTGCTGCTCCAGGTCGACTTCGTGAAGCGCTCGCTGGGGCTGTGAGCGGATGAGGGGGAGCGGGGTCGGAACAGGGCGCCGGGGCCCTTCGCGTACGGTGCCGCGGGGCCCTGCCGCTCCCCCCTGGCCGCGTGTGCCCGGACGGGCGACCAGTCCGGCCTCGACGTGACCACACGCTAGCCCCCGGTACCGACAGGGGGCCGCCGAACGGCGCAACGGTGGCCGGCACCCCGCCCGGGGTGCCGGCCACCGGCATGACATCCGTCATGTCGAAGCCGGGACGGCGCACACTGCCGACCACCCCCGCCCGCGCGGGACTCTGAAGCGGTGCGAACGACAGTGACACCACCAGGGGAGAGGAGCCGGGCGATGGGCACCGAGGTGGCAGCCTTCCGCGGCGTCGGGAAGAGCTACGGCCGGGTACGCGCCGTGGACGACCTCGACCTCGTGCTGAGGGCGGGCGAGACCGTCGCCCTGCTCGGCCCGAACGGCGCCGGCAAGTCCAGCAGCCTGGACCTGCTGCTCGGCCTGCGCGACCCCGACCAGGGCAGCGTCACGCTGTTCGGCGGCACGCCGCGGGAGGCCGTCACGGCCGGCCGGGTCGGCGCGATGCTGCAGAGCGGCGGGCTGATGGCCGACGTCAAGGTCCGCGAGCTGGTCCGGCTCGCCTGCGACGTCCACCCGCGCGGCCGGTCGGTCACCGAGGTGCTGACCGACGCCGGGATCGCGGACATCGCGGAACGGCGGGTCGACAAGCTGTCCGGCGGCCAGGAGCAGCGGGTCCGCTTCGCCCTCGCGATCGCCGGGGACAACGACCTGATCGTCCTGGACGAACCCACCACCGGCATGGACGTGACCGTCCGGCAGGCGTTCTGGGCGAGCATGCGGGCGCAGGCCGACGCCGGGCGCACGGTGCTGTTCGCCACCCACTACCTGGAGGAGGCGGACTCGATCGCCGACCGCGTCCTCGTGCTGCACCGCGGCCGGCTGATCGCCGACGGCAGCTCCGCCGAGATCAAGGCGCGCGCCGGGGCCCGCCGGATCGCCTTCGAGCTCCACGACGCGGACCTGACGGAGGCCGCCGCCCGCTTCGACGAGGGCGTGCTGCGCACCCTGCCGGGCGTCCGGTCGCTGGACGTCACCGCCCGGGTCCCGGGGGTGCGGACCGTCCGGATCCGGACCGCGGACGCCGACGCCAGCGTCGCCGGGCTCTACCGGGCGGGCCTGTACCCGCGCGGGCTGGAGGTCACCGGCCTCGGCCTGGAACAGGCCTTCCTGACCATCACCGGCGAGCAGGACCAGCACGAGGCCGCGAAGGAGAACGCGCGATGACCACCCTGATCCGGCTGGAGATCCTGCGGACCCTCCGCAACCGGCGCTACCTGCTCTTCACGATCGCCTACCCGGCGCTGATGTACTTCTTCTTCATCCACGCCTACGGCTCCACCGCGCAGGCCGGCGGCCTGCCGGTGAAGACCTACTTCATGGTCTCGATGGCCACCTTCGGCGCCGTCGGGGCGGTGCTGACCGGCAGCGCGCAGCGGATCTCGCTGGAGCGCAAGAGCGGCTGGGTGCGCCAGCTGCGACTGACCGCGCTGCCCGGCCGGGCGTACACCCTCGGCAAGATCGCTGCGAGCTCGGTGACCACGCTGCCGGCGATCCTGGTGGTCTTCGCGGTCGGCGCGAGCCAGGGCGTGTCGCTGGGCGCGGCGCAGTGGGTCGGCCTGGCGGCCGCGCTGTGGCTGGGCAGCTTCGTGTTCGCGGCGCTCGGGGTGGCGCTCGGGTACGCCGCGGCGCCGGACTCGGTGCAGACCATCGTGATGATCACCTACATGGTGATGGCGCTGTTCGGCGGGACGTGGTTCCCGGTGAGCGGCTCGCTGGAGAGGTTCGCCCGGTTCAACCCGGTCTACCTGTACAACAAGCTGGCCACCTTCACCCAGCCCGGGCACTCCCTGGACACCGCCGCGGTCGCCGGGCTGCTCGCCTTCCTCGCGGTGTTCGTCGCGGCCGCGGCGGCCCTGTACCGCCGCGACACCCGACAGGCATGATGACCGCCATGAACGACACGCGCCAGGCCCACCCGTCCGACGAGACCCCGGACGCGGGCCCGGCGCGCGCGTCGTTCATGAACGTCCCCGGCTCCCCGGTCGAGACCCGCCGGCAGCTGCTGGTCAAGGTCGCCTGGATGCTGCTGTGGATGATCTACCTCGCCTACCCGGTGGGCGACCTGCTGCACGGCGGCCACGGCCCGGCCGGCAAGGTGCTCGGCTGGGGCTGCCTGGCGTTCTTCGTGGCGGGCTACGTCCTGCTGGTGATCTTCCGCTCGACGGCCGGGATGCGGCCGCGGGCCTGCCGGGCGATCGTCGCGGTCATGGTGGCGCTCGCGACCGCCTCCTCCTTCGTGCTCGGCGGAGCGTTCCTCACCCTCTTCATCTACGCCTCGGTGTGCGTCGCGATCGTCACCCCGCCGCGCTACGCGCTGCCCGCGCTCGGCGGCATGGCCGGCCTCACCGCCGTGGTCGGACTGCTGATCCACGCGGGCGTCGACAACGTCTCGACCTTCACCCTCAGCGCCTTCCTCTCCGGCGCCGCGATGACCGGCCTGCAGCGGCTGGTCGCCACCATGAAGGAGCTGCGCGAGGCGCGGGCCGCGGTCGCGCACCTGGCCGCCTCCGAGGAACGGCTGCGCCTGGCCCGCGACCTGCACGACCTCCTCGGGCACTCGCTGTCGCTGATCACGCTGAAGAGCGAGCTGGCCGGGCGCTTCCTGGACGCCGGCAAGGACGAGGCGGCGCGGACGCAGGTCGCCGACATCGAGCAGGTCGCCCGGCAGTCGCTGATCGACGTCCGGGAGGCGGTCACCGGCTTCCGCCGCCCCACCATGCCGGTCGAACTCGCCGCCGCGCGCACGGCGCTGGCCGCCGCGCAGGTCCGGCTGGAGGCCGCGCCGGAGCTCGTCGACGCCTGGCCCGGGCTGGCCGACGAGGAGGCCGGCGCGCTGGCCTGGGCGCTGCGCGAGGCCGTCACCAACATCGTCCGGCACGGCGAGGGCGCCACCGTCTGCACCGTCACCGCCGACGAGAGCTGGGAGGGCGGCGGCGAGCGCTACGCCGTCCTGGAGATCGCCGACGACGGGCGCGGACCGGGCAAGTCCCAGGCCGGGAACGGGCTCTCCGGGCTGGAGGAGCGGCTGGCCCTGGTCGGCGGCCGTCTGCGGACCGGCCCGGGGCCGCGCGGCAGGGGGTTCCGGCTGCGGGCCTCGGTGCCGCTGCGCACCGTCGCCGTCGTCCCCGAGGCCTCCGAGAGGGCGTAGCGCGGGCCCGGAACCGCCCCTACGGGCGGGGCCGCGCAAGCCCTAAGGTCGGGGCATGAGTGACATTCAGAACGGGGCCCCGATCCGGGTGCTGCTGGCCGAGGACCAGGGGATGGTCCGGGAGGCGCTGGCGGCCCTGCTCGGCCTCGAGGGGGACATCGACGTCGTCGCGCAGGTCGGCCGCGGGGACGAGGTGGTGGCGGCGGCGCTGGCGAACGACGTGCAGGTCGCCGTGCTGGACATCGAGATGCCGGGGCTGACGGGCATCGAGGCGGCCGCCGAGCTGCGCCGGGCGGCGCCGGGGACGCGGGTGGTGATCGCGACGACCTTCGGCCGGCCCGGGTACCTGCGGCGGGCGATGGAGTCGGGCGCGGACGCCTTCCTGGTGAAGGACGCGCCGGCCTCGGAGCTGGCGGAGGCGATCCGCCGGGTGCTGCGCGGGGAGCGGGTGATCGATCCGGTGCTGGCCGCGGCCGCGCTCGCCGAGGGGGCGAACCCGTTGACCGCACGGGAGCGCGACGTGCTGGGCGCGGCCGCGGACGGCGCGGTGAACGCGGACATCGCGCAGCGGCTGCACCTGTCGGAGGGGACGGTCCGCAACTACCTCTCGATGGCGATCCAGAAGACCGCGGCCCGCAACCGCACCGAGGCGGTCCGGATCGCCCGCGAGAAGGGCTGGCTGTAGGGCCCGGCCCCGGCCGGCCGCGTCAGTTGAGCCGGTGGCGGGCCGCCCGGGCCTCCTGGCGGACCTTGACGGCGGTGTCCGGGTCGAAGGCGTCCAGGATCTGCGCGTAGGCGTCCATCTCGGCCGAGCCGCCGAGGAAGTCGCCGGTCCGCACCAGCAGTTCGGCGCGTTCGAGGCGCAGTTGGGCGGGGTGGCGGGGCAGCAGCAGGGCGAGTTCGGTGGCCCAGAGCTGGGTACGGGCGTGTTCGGGGCGGTCGGCGGCCCAGGCGCGGATGTTGCCGAGCACCCGCAGCACGATGTCGAGCGGCTGGGCCGGGGTGAGCAGGGCGGGGCTGAAGTCCTGCCCGGCGGCGGCGACCAGCCGTTCGGCGTCGTCGGGATCGAGCAGCCGCCCGCCGTGGAAGGGGTCGGCGAGCACGTACTCCTCGCCGCCGCCGGGGGAGCCGACGGCGACGATGAAGTGGCCGGGCAGGGCGATGCCGTGGACGGCGAGCCCGGCCCGCCGCCCGACCGCCGTCCACACCAGCGACAGCATGATCGGCAGTCCGCGCCGCCGCCGCAGCACGTCGGGCAGCAGGGAGGACTCCAGCCGCCGGTAGTCGGACTGCCGTCCGTGGAACCGCTCCCGCCCGCCGAGGACGGCGGCGAGCAGGGCGGCGGTCTCCTCGGGCCCGGTGGGGGCGCGCTGGGCGACGGCGAGCCGGACGGCGCTCGCGTGCCGGTCGAGCGCGGCCTCGCAGGCGGCGAGCAGGGCGTCCACGCTCGGCGGTTCGCCGGGGTCGTCCGGGTCGAGGACCGGGCCGTGTTCGGCCGCGGCCAACAGGCAGAGCAGCACCGGGTCGGGGTGCTCGGAGCGGGCGACGGTCCGGAAGCGGTCTCTGCTCTGCTCGGTCACGGTGACGGCGACGGCTTTCGTACGGCGGGCGGGCAAGCGGACGGACGGGCGGGTCGAACGGCGCGGGCTACTCGGACGGGTGGTGCCGGCCCTCGGGGAGCAGGGTGTAGTGGTAAGTGTGACTGGTCGTGAAGCCGAGTCCGTCATAGAGCGCGATCGCCCCGGTGTTGTCGGCCTCGACCTGCAGGTACCCGCCGGCGGCCCCCTCCTCCGCGGCCCGGGAGGCGAGCACCGCCATCACGGCCGTGGCCAGCCCGGCCCGCCGGGCGCGGGGCGCGACCTCGACCGCGCCGAAGCCCGCCCAGGGTCCGTCGACGACGCAGCGCCCGATCGCCAGCGGCGGCTGCCCGGGGGCGCCGGGCACGGTGGCGAACCAGACCGACGGGCCGCCGTGCAGCACCCGCGACGCGGCCTCCTCCAGGGCCTGGTCCCCGGTCACCCGCCGGTACAGCGAGAGCCACGCCGCGTCGGCGGTCCGGGAGAGCCGCACCCGGTCGTGCCCGGACCCGGCCCGGGCGAGGCCGGCCAGCGGGACGGTGCGGACCAGGGTGGGCGCGTGCCCGGCGCCCAGCCGGTCGAGTTCGGCGCGCAGGTCCTGCGGTGCGCCGGGTTCGACCACCTCGACGTGGGCGGGCAGCCCGCGCGCCGCGTACCAGTCGCGGACGGCCGCGAGCGCGTCCGCGGTGGGCAGCCCCGGGTCGCCGAGGGCCTGGACGGAGTTGGCCCTGCGGGTGAACCCGGCCGAGGCGCGCAGCGTCCACTCGCCGAGCGGCTCCTGTTCGACGGCGGGCCAGCCGCGCGCGGCGGTCCGCTGGAGTTCGATGGGGCCGGCGGCGGGCAGCGGGGCGCGGCGGGCCGGGAAGAGGGGCACGACCTTGCCCGCGACCAGCAGTTTCTCGGCGAAGGCGACCGGCTCGCCGGTGCGCGGAACGACCGTCAGTCCATGATCGTCCCACGATGTGAGCACGCCGATCGAATCCCGGAACACCGGGCGGCCGTCGACGAACTCCGAGAGGCGCCGGACGGACACGCGTCGTCCCACGTCAGAGCGGTCTATCCGGACCTCCGGACGGTCCTGGACCGGGCCGCCTGCCGTCATCTGGGCACCTCCTGTGCATTTGCCGTCTCCGACCCGCGATACTAGGGGCGGGCATCGACGACGCCGCGCTCACCGCGCACGCGAGCAGAACAGAACGGGCCGCCACGGCGGCTCTTCCGAGGAGGAACGACAGCGTGACCTACGTCATCGCGCAGCCTTGTGTCGACGTGAAGGACAAGGCGTGCATCGAAGAGTGCCCGGTTGACTGCATCTACGAGGGCGAGCGATCGCTCTACATCCACCCGGATGAGTGTGTCGACTGTGGCGCTTGCGAGCCGGTCTGCCCGGTCGAGGCGATCTTCTACGAGGACGACACTCCCGAGGAGTGGAAGGACTACTACAAGGCGAACGTCGAGTTCTTCGACGACCTGGGTTCGCCCGGTGGCGCCTCGAAGCTGGGCCTGATCGAGCGAGACCACCCGTTCATCGCCGCTCTGCCGCCGCAGAACGCCGACCACTGACGATCGGTGGCAACTGAGCTGTGAGCACCAACAGCACGCGCGCGCCGTTCCCGGGCCACCCGGGGGCGGCGCGCCGCGTTTCAGACCTCCTCCCGGTCTTCCCCTGGGACAAGCTGGAGCCGTACAAGGCGACCGCCCTGGCCCACCCGGACGGCCTCTGCGACTTCTCCGTGGGCACCCCGGTGGACCCGGTCCCCGAGGTGGTCCAGAAGGCACTGGCCGCCGCCACGGACACGCCCGGCTACCCGACGGTCTGGGGCCCGGTGGAGCTGCGCGAGGCGATCGCCGGCTGGCTGCACCGCCGCTGCGGCGCCGAGATCGGCCCGCAGGCCGTCCTGCCGACCGTCGGCTCCAAGGAGCTGGTGGCCTGGCTGCCGACCCAGCTCGGCCTCGGCCCCGGCGACCAGGTCGCCTACCCGCGGCTGGCCTACCCGACCTACGAGGTCGGCGCGCGGCTGTGCGGCGCGGAGCCCGTCGAGTACGACTCGGTGGACGAGCTGGACGGCTCCCGGGTACGCCTGATCTGGGTGAACTCGCCGTCCAACCCGACCGGCCGGGTGCTGTCCGCGGACGAGCTGCGCCGCACGGTGGAGTGGGCCCGGGAGCACCGGGCGCTGCTGGTCAGCGACGAGTGCTACCTGGAGCTGGGCTGGTCCGCCGACCCGGTCTCGGTGCTGCGCCCGGACGTCTGCGGCGCGGACCACGAGGGCCTGCTGGCCGTCCACTCGCTCTCCAAGCGCTCCAACCTGGCCGGCTACCGCGCCTCCTTCGTGGCGGGCGACCCGGTGGTGGTCAGGGAGCTGCTGGAGGTGCGCAAGCACGGCGGCATGATCGTGCCCGCCCCCGTCCAGGCGGCGACCGTCGCGGCGCTGGCGGACGACGCGCACGTGGCCGATCAGCGCGAGCGGTACGCGGCCCGGCGCTCGGCGCTGCGGACGGCACTGGAGGCCTACGGCTTCCGGATCGAGCACTCGGAGGCGAGCCTCTACCTGTGGGCGACGCAGGACCGCCCGTGCTGGGAGACGGTGGCCGAACTGGCCGCGCTGGGCATCCTGGTGGCGCCCGGTGACTTCTACGGGCCGGCCGGTGAGCGCTTCGTCCGGGTCGCGTTCACCGCGACCGACGAGCGGGTCGCCGCCGCGGTGGCGCGCCTGGACGCGGCGCGCTGATCCCACGCGGGAGGGGGCCGGTGTCGATCCGACACCGGCCCCCTCTGCGCTTCCCCCGCGGTGCGGAGGGACGGACTACAGCGGCAGGCCGCTGATGCTGCCGCCGTTGACGCCGCCGAGCAGGCCGCCGACCGGGCCGAGGGCGTTGGTGAGGCCGGAGAGCGGGTTGTTCGGGCCGAGGTCGGCGCCGCCCAGGCGGTTCGCCGAGCCGTGCTCGGCCAGCCCCAGGACGTCCGTGGCGGGCAGGGCGGGCAGCGCGCGCTCGACGGAGCCGAGCGGCAGCGCGTCGGTGACGGCGTTGGTGCTCGGGACGGCCTGGGTGAGCTGGCCGGCGCCGGGCAGGCCCTGGGCGACGGAGCCGGACTGGGCGAGCCCGCCGACCGGGCTGGCGGCGGCGCTGCGGGTGCCCGCACCCTTGCCGGTGACGGCCTCGCCGAGCTTGCCGGCCAGTGCGGAGGCGACCTTCGGGGTGACGGCGGACAGCTGGCCGGTGGTGGCCGCGGTCTGGTCGACCGGGGCGGTCAGCGAGCTGGCCTTCTCGTTCGCCTCGGGGAGCTGGTGGGCGACGATGTTGCCGGCCGCGTCGGCGGAGGCCGGTACGCCCGCGGCGACGGTGGCGGCGCCGGTGGTGCCCGCGGCCTGGCCCAGCTGGTGGGTGGTGTGCTGGAGCGTGGAACCGGTGTCGGTGTTGGTCAGCTGGCCCAGCGGGGCGGCGAGGTCGCTCTTGGGCAGCAGGGCGTCGCCGCCCAGGGCGGACGCGGAGCCGGCCGCGACCAGCGGGGTCGCGCCGGCCGCCACGAGCAGCGCGGCCTGGGCGATCCGGCGCGTGAGGGGGTGAGACATGGGGCTCCTCGAAGGGTCTGGGTCCGTCCCGTCCGCCGGGCGGACGACGGTGTTACCGCTCGAGGAGCCGGAAGGTTTCGGCCCGGGTGAGGAAAGTTTCTGGCTGACCATCGGATCGTAGGACTGCGCGGGTCGGGCCTGGCGGAGCCCCCGCGGGGCCGTGGACCCGGCGCGGGGCAAGGGGAGTGACGGTTCTCCACCGGGGCCCGCCGGGGGCGGAGCCGGTCCACCGGGGTTGACCAACTTCACCCGTCCGGCGGCAACCCGTACGTCAGTGCGTCAACCCTTGTCCGGCGCGGCGAGGGTGACCTGAACGAGCTTGGTCGACGTCCCGGAGGTCTGCGGCTGCCAGCCGTCCGCCGACTTGCTCTTGCGCCAGATCTTCCCGTCGTAGGCGACCGTCGCCACGCCCAGCTGCTGGGCCTGGGCCACCGCCCAGTGGGCGACCTCCCAGCCGCTCGCCCGCTCGGCGCTCACCCCGCCGTCCGTCACGGCGTCCGCCGAGGAGGTCAGCGCGGCGGTGGCCGGGTCCGGCGTCAGCGAGACGGCGTTCTCGGCGCCCTTGATGGTCGAGGTGTAGCCGGTGGCCGGGGTGACGGTGCGGCCGAACTCCCGGCGCACCCGGTCGGACAGCACCTGGGCCCGGTCCGGCGCCGCGGCCGGGGTGGCGGAGGCGCCCGCCGTGGGGGAGGCGGAGTCCTCCGGGTCGGGCTTGGTGTAGTCGTGCACGATGCAGGAGAACGACGCGGGCTCCCGGCCGGCCAGCGCCGAGGTGAGCAGGGTCGCCTTGGTCTCGTGCTTGGCGTACGCCTGCGGGTAGCCGCTCTTCTGCACCGCCTGCGCGGCGTCGGTCAGCGGCAGCCGGGTGTAGCCGGGGACCTTCACCAGGCCGTCCAGGAACTTGTTGGTCGCGTACACCGGGTCTGCGATCTGCGCCGGGGTGCCCCAGCCCATCGACGGCCGCTGCTGGAACAGGCCGATCGAGTCCCGGTCGCCGCCCGCGAGGTTGCGCAGCTTGGACTCCTGCATGGCGGTCGCCAGCGAGATCGCGGTGGCCCGGTCCGGCAGCCCGCGCGAGCGCGACACCGCGGCGATCGTCGCGGCGTTGGCGGCCTGCGGCAGCTCCAGGGTGCCGCTGCCGGCCGCGGTCTTCACCGTGCAGCCCTCGGACTCGCCCGGCTTGAAGCCGAACCACCAGATGCCGACCACGGCCAGGCCCGCGACCAGCGCCAGGCCGAGCAGTCCGACGATCACCAACAGCAGCGCGCGCAGCGGCCCGCGGCGGGCGGGCGCCGCCTCGTCGCCCGGCTCCTCGCTGCTCCTCTTCCTGGCCACCGTCGCCCCTCTCGCGCCTGCACCTTGATCCGACACCGTACCCACTCGGACGGGTGTGCGGCGCCCCCGGTTGCCGTTCCGCCCCGGTTGCGCGTCACGGAACCACCACGGAACGACCACGGACGGCCACGGACGGGCACGGGGCCGCCGCGCGGTACGGCCTAGGCTGGCGGCATGAGCAGCTCGAACCCGATCCCCCTGGACCTCACCCTCGACGGCGGTGCGCTGACCGCCCGGCTCGTCGACTTCCCGTCGGTGAGCGGCGACGAGCAGGCGCTCGCCGACGCCGTGGAGGCCGCCCTGCGCGGCCACCCGCACCTCACCGTGGACCGGTACGGCAACAACGTGGTGGCCCGCACCACCCTCGGCCGGTCGGAGCGCGTCCTGCTCGCCGGCCACCTGGACACCGTGCCGATCGCCGACAACGTGCCCTCGTACGTCGAGGGCGACCTGCTCTACGGCTGCGGCACCTCGGACATGAAGTCCGGCGTGGCCGTCCAGCTGCGCCTCGCCGCGACCCTGACCGACCCCAACCGCGACCTGACCTACGTGTTCTACGACTGCGAGGAGGTGGAGGCCCACCGCAACGGCCTGGGCCACCTCGCCAAGGAGCACCCGGACTGGCTGGCGGCCGACTTCGCGGTGCTGATGGAGCCCAGCGGCGCGGTCGTCGAGGGCGGCTGCCAGGGCACGCTGCGGGCGCAGGTCCGGCTCACCGGGGTGCGCGCCCACGCGGCCCGCAGCTGGCTCGGCGACAACGCCATCCACCACGCCGCCGAGGTGCTCACCCGGCTCGCGCAGTACCGGCCCCGCCGGGTGGAGATCGACGGCCTGGAGTACCGCGAGGGCCTGAACGCGGTGCGGATCGACGGCGGCGTGGCCGGCAACGTCATCCCGGACGAGTGCGTGGTGACGGTCAACTTCCGCTACGCGCCGGACCGCAGCGAGGCGGACGCGGAGAAGCACGTGCGCGAGGTCTTCGACGGCTTCGAGCTGACCGTGACCGACTTCGCCCCGGGCGCCCTGCCCGGGCTGTCCCAGCCCGCCGCGCGGGCCTTCCTGGCGGCCACCGGCGGCCAGGCCCGGGCCAAGTTCGGCTGGACGGACGTCGCCCGGTTCAGTGCGCTCGGCGTCCCGGCGGTGAACTACGGCCCCGGCGACCCGAACCTCGCGCACAAGCGGGAGGAGCACTGCTCGCTGAGCGCCATCGCCGAGGTCGAGGACCGGCTGCGGGCCTGGCTGACCAGCTGAACGGACGGACCGACGAGCGGCTGGTCGGACCGGCCGCTCATCGGTCGGACGCCATCTTCCGGTCGTCCAACCGACCTTCCCCCGTTGCCTGAAAACGGGGATCTCCGGGCGTAGGGTTTCGTCATGACAGGCACAGGAGACGAGAAGAGCTACGGACACGGCCCCGAGCAGGTCGGCGCGCCGCGGAAGAAGAAGGCCTGGCCCGAGAAGCAGAAGGGTCCGGTGCTGGTGCGCCGGGACCAGGTCGGCACGAGCACCACGGACCAGCGCCTGCTGGACACCACCGGTCCGACCGACTGGCTGCACACCGATCCGTGGCGGGTGCTGCGGATCACCTCCGAGTTCGTCGAGGGCTTCGGCGCCCTCGCCGAACTCCCGCCCGCGATCAGCGTCTTCGGCTCGGCCCGGACCCCGGCCGACTCGCCCGAGTACGAGGCCGGCGTGGCCATCGGCCGGGCCCTCGCCGAGGCCGGCTACGCGGTGATCACCGGCGGCGGCCCGGGCGCCATGGAGGCCGCCAACCGCGGTGCCTCCGAGGCCGGCGGGCTGAGCGTCGGCCTCGGCATCGAGCTGCCCTTCGAGCAGGGCCTCAACGAGTTCGTCGACCTCGGGCTGAACTTCCGTTACTTCTTCGTCCGCAAGACGATGTTCGTGAAGTACGCCCAGGGCTTCGTGGTGCTGCCCGGCGGGCTCGGCACGCTGGACGAGCTGTTCGAGGCGCTCACCCTGGTGCAGACCAAGAAGGTCACCCGCTTCCCGGTGATCCTCTTCGGCAGCGCGTACTGGGGCGGCCTCTACGAGTGGCTGAAGAACACCCTGGTCGCCCAGGGCAAGGCGGCCCCGCACGACCTGGAGCTCTTCCACATCACCGACGAGATCGACGAGGTCATGAAGATCCTCGCCGACGCCCGCCGGCCGGTGAACGAGATCTAGCAGCTGCACATCCAGCCCCCGCCCGGCGGGCGGTGCCCGTCGGGCCCCGGGCGGCACCCCGCCCGCGCGGGCCGCGCCCCCCGGGGCGAGGGCTCACGCCAGGCCCCGGCGGGCGACCGCCGGGGGGCGGGTGCCCCGGATCGAGGCGACCATGTCCAGCACCTGGCGGGTCTCGGCGACCTGGTGCACCCGGTAGATCCGGGCGCCCAGCCAGGCCGAGACCGCCGTGGTCGCCAGGGTGCCGAGCAGCCGCTCGTTCACCGGCCGGTCCAGCGTCTCGCCCACGAAGTCCTTGTTGGACAGCGAGACCAGCACCGGGAAGCCGGTGGCGGTCATCTCCGGCAGCCGCCGGGTCGCCTCCAGCGAGTGCCGGGTGTTCTTGCCGAAGTCGTGCCCGGGGTCGATGACCACGGCGTCCCGCCGCACGCCCAGCTCCACCGCGCGCTCGGCCAGCCCGACCGTCACCCGCAGGATGTCCGCCATCACGTCCTCGTACCCGACCCGGTGCGGGCGGGTGCGCGGCTCCGCGCCGCCCGCGTGGGTGCAGACCAGCCCGACGTCGTGGCGCGCGGCCACCTCGGCGAGCTTCGGGTCGACCCCGCCCCAGGCGTCGTTCAGCAGGTCGGCGCCGACCTCGCAGACCGCGTCGCCGACCTCGTGCCGCCAGGTGTCCACGCTGATCACGGCCCCGGGGTGGCGCTTGCGCAGCTCGGCCACGAACGGGACGGTGCGCCGCAGCTCCTCCTCCACCGTGACCTCGTCACCGGGCCCGGCCTTCACCCCGCCGATGTCCAGGATCGCCGCGCCCTCGGCCATCGCACGGTCGGCGGCGGCGAACGCGGCCTCGTCCGCGAAGGTGGCGCCCTTGTCGAAGAACGAGTCCGGCGTCCGGTTGACGATCGCCATGATCACCAGCTCGTCGTCGCCGAATTCCCGCGGTCCCAGGCGCAGTGCCACCGATGTCTCCTCCACAGCTCCTGCGGGTGCGATGATGGCCCCCGGCCTCACTAGGGACCATGCTGTCATGATCAGTTTGGTAATCGGCACCCTGACGAGGAGCGGCCGGAAGTTCGGGAGGACAGCTCGTGTTCTGGGTGATCGTGGTCGCCATGGCCGTGGTGGTGGGTGGCGCCGCGCTGGTGGCGCTCGGCGGGGGCGGCTCGATGCCGGAGGCGGTGCCCGACCGCCTCGCGGCCCGCCTGCCGCAGGACCGTCCGCTGAGCAAGGCGGACGTCGACGACCTGCGGCTGCCGATGGCCGTCCGCGGCTACCGGATGGACGAGGTGGACGACGTCCTGGACCGCCTCGGCGCCGAACTCGCCTACCGCGACTCGCGGATCGCCGAACTGGAGGCCGCCGCCCACCTGCGCGGCGCGGTCGAGGCGACCAACGGCCCGGACGCCGGCGCCGAGCCGCTGCCCGGCCTGGAGGAGTTCGCGAAGGTCGTCGAACCGGTCGTCGTGCTCACCAAGGACGAGCCCGAGGACGCGAAGCCGGTGAAGGACCAGTGACCACCCCCGCGCAGGGGGCGGTGCTCGGTGCGGACGGCCTGCTCCGCTGCGGCTGGGGCGACTCCACCGACGACTACCGGGTCTACCACGACACCGAGTGGGGCCGCTCGGTGCACGGGGACGACGCCCTGTTCGAACGCGTCTGCCTGGAGGCCTTCCAGTCCGGGCTCTCCTGGCTGACCATCCTGCGCCGCCGGGAGGGCTTCCGCGCGGCGTTCGCGGGCTTCTCCATCGCCGAGGTCGCCGGGTTCGGGGAGGCCGACGTGGAGCGGCTGCTCGCCGACGCCGGCATCATCCGCAACCGCGCCAAGATCGAGGCGGCCATCGCCAACGCCCGGGTCGCCCGCGACCTGGACGGCGGCCTGGACGCGCTGATCTGGCGGTTCGCCGCCGCCCCGGACCGGCCGGCCCCCCGCACCCTGGGGGAGGTGCCGGCCGTCACGCCCGAGTCGACGGCGCTCGCGAAGGAGCTGAAGCGGACGGGCTTCCGCTTCGTCGGCCCGACCACCGCCTACGCCCTGATGCAGGCCTGCGGCCTGGTCGACGACCACCTGGCGGACTGCCACGTCCGCACCGGGGCCGCCGCCGGAGCGGCGGCGGGACCCGGCGGGTCCTAGGGGGTGTCTTGTGGATCACTGCCGGGGTCGCGACGCCAGGGCACGCACTCCCCCAGCCTTCGGCCGGGGGTACCCCCACGCCGCGTTGTCGTCGGTCGCCGATGGCCCCCAGCCTGGCGGCCGGGAGGTGCCCCCACCGCATGGACTCTCCCCCAGCCTTCGGCCGGGAGGTGCCCCCATCCTCCGCCTTGCGATGCACGCACCCTGACGCCGCAACCTAACCGACAAGATCCACAAGACACCCCCTAGCGGCCCAGGTAGGTCGGCTTCTCCTTGGCGATGAAGGCGCGGACCGCGATCCGGTGGTCCTCGCTCTCGCCCGCCAGGGTCTGCAGCTCGTCCTCCTTGTCCAGCAGCTCGTCCAGCGAGTGCGCGGCGCCGTACGCCAGCGACTCCTTGACGGCGCCGTAGGCCACCGTCGGGCCCTCGGCCAGCTCCCGGGCGAACACCCGGGCGGTGGCGGCGAGTTCCTCGGCGGGGACGACCTTGGTGGCCAGGCCCAGCTCCATCGCCTCGGTGGCCTTGACCGTCCGCGGCAGCATCAGCAGCTCGGTGGCCTTGGCGTGCCCGACCAGCCGGGGCAGCGTCCAGGAGGCGCCCGAGTCGGCGGTCAGGCCGATCCCGGTGAAGGCGGTGTTGAAGCCGGCCCGGTCGGACAGGATCCGGAAGTCGCAGGCGAAGGCCAGCGAGGCGCCCGCGCCCGCCGCCACCCCGCCCACCGCGGCGACGGTCGGCTTGCGCATCCCGGCCAGCGCCCGCACCAGCGGGTTGTAGTGCTCGGCGACGGTGCGCAGCGCGCCCTCGCCGGTCTCGTCGGCGCGCTTCAGCATCGTCAGGTGCTCGTTCAGGTCCTGCCCGACGCAGAACGCGCGCTCGCCGGCGCCGGTCAGCAGCACCGCCCGCACCGCCGGGTCGGCGGCCGCGGCGGTCACGGTGTCCCGCAGCGCGACCTTGGTCGCGACGTCCAGGGCGTTCATGGCCTCCGGGCGGTTGATGGTGATGACGGCCAGGCCGCCCTCGAGCTCGTACAGCACGGAATCGGACATGGGCGAGGGGCTCCCTTGTGATCGTCTCGGTGTCGGTCGTGTGCCAGGATGCCGGAGCACCCGTCCGGCTGGGGAGTGTGAGGTATCGCACCTTCCGGTGGCGTGCGCACGGCCGCCACGCCGGGGCTTATGACGGCAATTGCGGTGCTTGGGGGCGGTCCGGCCGAGGTTGCACCGAGAGTGATGTTGGTCATCAGGCCGTGGCATGCGGGATAATGGCTTCCGATCAATGCGTTCGATACCGGCGGTGGACGGACTGCCGGTGCGTAGCTGAGCGGTTGCAGGAAGGGGAACGAGCATGGCGGCCATGAAGCCGCGGACGGGTGACGGCCCGCTCGAAGTCACCAAAGAGGGACGGGGCATCATCATGCGCGTTCCGCTCGAAGGCGGCGGACGCCTGGTGGTGGAGCTCACGCCTGACGAGGCCGACGCCCTCGGCGAGGCCCTGAAGAAGGCCTGCGGCTGACCGCAGCAGGTGCTCGCCATCTCCTGGAGATGTGCCGCCGGGCCCGGGTACGACGTCATGTCGCCCGGGCCCGCGCGTTTCCCCGCCGCGACCGGCGGCGGGGCGCGGTCCGGTCCCCGGCGTCCGACGGGGTCGGCGCGTTCGACGGCCCTGGCGTTCGACGGCCCCGGCGCCTTCGACGGCCCTAGCGTTTGACGGCGCAGAGCAGCCCGTCCGAGACCGGTAGCAGCGCCGGCAGCAGCGCGTCGCTCTCCCGGACGTCCCGGACCAGTTCGCGCACCGCGTGCGTCTGCGGGTCCTGCAGCTCCGGCTCGGCCAGCCGGCCCTCCTGGAAGACCCCCTCGAAGCAGACCATCCCGCCCGGCCGCAGCAGCCGCAGCGCCTCCGCCAGGTACTCCCGGGACTCGGCCGGGTCGCCGTCGCAGAACACCAGGTCGTACTGGCCGTCGGCGAGCCTCGGCAGGACGTCCAGCGCCCGCCCCGGTATGAACCGCGAGCGGTTGGCGGCGAACCCGGCCGCCTGGTAGGCCTCGCGGGCCAGCTGCTGGTGGACCGGCTCCGAGTCCACCGTGGTGAGCACGCCGTCCGGCCGCATCCCGCGCAGCAGGTAGACGCCGGAGACGCCCGTCCCGGTGCCGATCTCGGCCACCGCCTTGGCGTCCAGCGCGGCCGCCAGCAGCCGCAGGCAGGCCCCGCCGCTGGGGCCGATCGACCGTATCCCGGTGCGCGCGGACTGCGCCCGGGCGTAGGTCAGCACCGCGTCCTCGCCGACGTAGGTGTCGGCGAGGGCCACGCGCGCGGGCCCGAAGTCGCTGATGGCTGCCTCTTTCGGAGCCCCGGGTGACGGCCCGGCGCCGGGGGAAGTCGATATTTCCTGCCACAGATTACTGGCCGACCGGGAACCGCGTACGGCGGCGGGCCGTTGTCAGGGAGGACCGGGTACGGGAGACCTCCCGGGCACTTTTATCCGGGCTTGACGGGTGAGGTGGATATGGTGGTGGCCCTGCTGGGCAGAAGAGCCGACCGAGGAGGTGTGGCCGAGGGCGACGTCCCCGTGCGGCGGCACTCCCGCGGCACCGCGTCGGCCCGTACGCCGAAGCCCGTGATGAACCAGCCTGCGCACTCCGACCTGGACCAGCCGGCCGCCGAAACGCCGGCCGCCGGGACCACCGAGGCCCCCGCCCTCGCGACCTTCACCGAGGGCCCCGACGCGCAGACCTGGACTCCGCCCACGTGGGAGGAGATCGTCGAGGCGCACAGCGCCCGCGTCTACCGCCTGGCCTACCGCCTGACGGGCAACCAGCACGACGCCGAGGACCTCACCCAGGAGGTCTTCGTCCGGGTGTTCCGCTCGCTGTCGACCTACACCCCCGGCACCTTCGAGGGCTGGCTGCACCGGATCACCACCAACCTGTTCCTGGACATGGTCCGCCGACGCCAGCGCATCCGCTTCGACGCGCTCGGCGAGGACGCGGCCGAGCGGCTCGCCTCCCGCGAGCCCAGCCCGGCCCAGCACTTCAGCGACACCCACTTCGACGCCGACGTGCAGCAGGCCCTGGACACCCTCGCCCCGGAGTTCCGGGCCGCCGTGGTGCTCTGCGACATCGAGGGCCTCTCCTACGAGGAGATCGCCGCCACGCTGGGCGTCAAGCTCGGCACCGTCCGCAGCCGCATCCACCGCGGCCGCTCCCACCTGCGCGCCGCGCTCAAGCACCGGGCCCCCGGCTCCGCCCCCGGGCGGGAGCGCCGCGGCGGCTCGGAGGAGCCGGTGCCGGTCGGCGCCGCCGCCGTCGAGGGCGCGGTCGCGCCCGGTGCGCGCGGACGGAGGCGATCGTGAGCGGAACCGGCCGGTCCGGGCCGGGCCAGTCGGACGCGTCCGGCCGGTCCGCCACCCGGCGGAGCTGGGCCCTGCCGGGCCGTCGCGGCCACGACGAGCCCGCCGAGCCGGTACCCCCCGCGGTCGCGCTGCCGGGCGAGACGGCGCTGCGCGCCGTGCCGGTGCGCCCCACCGAGCCCCCCGCCGAGGAACACCACCTCGGTGAGCGCCTCTCCTCGTTCCTGGACGGCGAGCTCGGCCACGACTCGCGCGAGCGCGTCCAGGCCCACCTGGCGACCTGCCCCCAGTGCCTCGCCGAGGCCGACGAGGGCCGCGCCGTCAAGCACCTGCTGACCCGCACCGGTACGCCCGGGCCGTCCACCGGGCTGATGGCCCGGCTGATGGCCGTCGGCGCCCTGCCGGACGGCGACCCGGCGGACACCGACTGGCCGGCCGGCCGCGGGGACGACGACGACCTGCCCGGCGGCGGTACCACGGCCCCCGGCACGCTCGGCGGCAGCCGGCTCAACGGCGGGACCTTCGGCCGCGGCGCCGGTGCCTCCTTCGGCGCGGGCGCGCTCGGCGCCGGAGCCCCGGTGCCCGGGGTCGACCCGCGGGCGTTCGGGCGCGGCGGCGCGGTGCTGCGTCCGCTGATGGGCCGGCGCTCGGCCCGCCCCGACGCCGCCGGCCACCCCGCGAGCCCCGTCCCGGCACGGGCGGCCGCCGCCCAGGTGCGCGCCGCCGCCCCGCGCGGGCGCCGCTTCGTCTTCGCCGCCGCGGGGGCCTTCTCGGTCGCCGCGGTCACGCTCGGCGGTGTCGGCGGCCTCAGCACCCAGGGCGAGGACCAGCACGGCACCTCGGTCAGCCCGGCGGGCAGCAACGGGAGCACCGGCCGCAGCGGCGGGCTGGTCCCGATGACCGGGCAGGTCCCGGTGGACTTCCCCGGCCGCCCCGTCGCGGCGACCCGCAACGCGACCCCGCCCCCGGCCCCGGAACGCCCCCCGGGCGGCCTCGTCGCCCTGCACCAGGAGACGGGCTACTAGGCCCGGACCCCGAGAGCCCGCCCATCGTCCGGACTCCGGCGCGACGGCCCCGGCCACCGGCAGGTCTTTACCACGGCTTCATCCCAGCGTGGACCAGGGACCCGCCGGTGGCCATTACCCTGTAGGAACCGTCGTCCGACGAGCTAGGGAGCTTAGGTGTTCAGCGATGTAGGCGGGCTGGAGATCCTGACCCTGATCGTGATGGCGATCATCATCTTCGGCCCCGACAAGCTCCCGAAGCTGATCCAGGACACCATGGGCTTCATCCGGAAGGTCCGGTCCTTCGCGGACAACGCGAAGGAGGACATCCGCAGCGAGCTCGGCCCGGACTTCAAGGACTTCGACTTCGAGGACCTGCACCCCAAGACCTTCGTGCGCAAGCAGCTGCTGGGCGGCAACGAGGACCCGCTGGGCCTCAAGGACATGAAGGACTCGCTCGACATCCGTTCCGTCCTGGACGACAAGCCCGCGGCGCCGGTGAACGGCCGCAGCGGCAGCGTCAGCTTCGACAAGCCCGCGGCCCCGGCCGCGGCCGCCGCGGGCGCCCCGCTGCAGCCCGGCGAGCGGCCCCCGTTCGACCCCGACGCCACCTGAGCACGTACCGACCGCGCCCCGCCCGGCCGCCCGGCTGAGCGGGGCGCCGGCGTGTGCGCCGCTATTGTGCTGATTGCTCCCGATGAGCCGTCCGTCACATTCCGCCCGGTCGCGGGCCAGGAACGGCCCCCGGGAGCGCCGCGGTACGCCACGATGGGAGCGCGCCACGGCAGGCAAACGTGCGGTTGAGGAGGTCCGGGGATGGACGCGACGAGTCAGTCGGTGGGGACGACGGCCACGGCCGGCGGCCCGGTGGTCGGCGGGCAGGCCGGTCCGGCGGACCCCCTGGTGCCCTACCTGTCCGCCGACTTCCCCTGGTACGGCCTGGACGACGGCTGGACCGGCCGCCGCTACCTGATGCAGGCCGGTGCGGGCGGCCCCCGCGCCGGGGCGGCCGGCGGCGTCGACTACGGCACCCTCGGCCACGGCGAGGAGCCGGCCAGACAGTACGAGCCGCGGGACGTGCGCCGCTTCGCCGTCGTGGTCACGGTGGCCCGCCGGGACAGCCGCCGCAGCGCCGACAACACCGGCACCCTGGAGGCGACCTCCGCCTCCTCGGCGGCCTGGCTGGCCGGCTCCGGCCTGCTCGCCTCGACCTGGCCCGGCCAGCTCGACCGGGCGCTGCGCCAGGACTGGCTGGACCAGCAGAGCAGCCTCGCCTGGGACCTCGCCGACGACCTGGCCGGCCCCGGCTGGTCCACCCTGAGCCTGCCGGTCAACGGCCTCCCGCAGCCCTTCCGCTACCGCGAGTCGGAGTACGGCTGGGTGCTCGCGGGCGAGGCCCCCGGCGTCCTGCTCGGTGCGTACGGCCGTGGCGTGAGCGCCTACGGCGCCGGCTTCGCCACCGTCCCGGACCTGGCGGCCTACACCCGCCCGTAGGCCCCGCAGGCCCCGTCGGGCCGGTCCTGCCGGCCGTTCCGGGGCCCGCGCCGGTCCGCCCCGCCGCCGCGGACGCCGGAGGCCGGGTGGTGGGCACCACCCGGCCTCCGGTCCGTCGGTCCGTCAGTTCCGCCCCGTGGGCCCGGGGTCAGAACTTGTTCTTGGGCGTCAGGCCCAGGGAGAGGCCGGACAGGCCGCGCTGGCGGCCGCCGAGCTTGCCGGCGACGGCGCGCAGCGCGGCGCCGGCGGGGGAGTCGGGCGCGGCGAGCACGACCGGGCGGCCGTCGTCGCCGCCCTCGCGCAGGCGGACGTCGATCGGGATCGAGCCGAGCACCGGGACGGTCGCGCCGACGGTGCGGGTGAGCGCCTCCGCGACGACCTGGCCGCCGCCGGTGCCGAAGACGTCGATCATCTCGTCGCAGTGCGGGCACGGCATGCCGGACATGTTCTCGATCACGCCGACGATCTTCTGGTGGGTCTGCACCGCGATGGTGCCGGCCCGCTCGGCCACCTCGGCGGCGGCCATCTGCGGGGTGGTGACGATCAGGATCTCCGCGTTGGGGACCAGCTGCGCCACCGAGATCGCGATGTCGCCGGTGCCGGGCGGCAGGTCCAGCAGCAGCACGTCCAGGTCGCCCCAGTACACGTCGGCGAGGAACTGCTGCAGCGCGCGGTGCAGCATCGGGCCGCGCCAGACGACCGGGGCGTTGCCCGGGGTGAACATGCCGATCGAGATGACCTTCACGCCGTTCGCCTGCGGCGGCATGATCATGTCCTGGACCTGGGTGGGCCGGCCCTCGACGCCGAGCATGCGCGGCACGCTGTGGCCGTAGATGTCGGCGTCCACGACGGCGACCTTCAGCCCGTCGGCGGCCATCGCGGCGGCCAGGTTGACGGTCACCGAGGACTTGCCGACGCCGCCCTTGCCGGAGGCGACGGCGTAGACGCGGGTCAGCGTGCCCGGCTTGGCGAACGGGATCTCCCGCTCGGGGGCGCCGCCGCGCAGCAGCTGGGAGAGCTCCTTGCGCTGCTCGTCGCTCATCACGTCGAGCTCGACCTCGACACCGGTCACGCCCGGGACCTTGCCGACCGCCTCGCGGACCCGGGTGACGATGGTGTCGCGCATCGGGCAGCCGGAGACGGTCAGGTAGACCGCGACGTGCACGGCGCCGTCCTCGGCGATCGCGACCGATTTCACCATCCCGATCTCGGTGATCGGGCGGTTGATCTCCGGGTCGTTGACGGTCGCCAGCGCCTGGCGTACGGAATCCTCCGTGACGCCGGCCGCGACCTCTGTCTCGTTGGCCATGCCTTGATGGTACGGCGCGGGGGGTGCCCCTTAACCAGTCGGTAGCGTGCCGCCGGTCACAGCGCCTCGGCGGACTCCCGGCGCTCGTCGATCTCCTTGAGGAGCGACTGGAGTTCGGTGCGGATGCTGCCCAGCTCGGAGGAGATGAAGGCGCGGGTGGCGACCTCCCCGAGCCCGTGGCGCAGGGCCGCGACCTCGCGGGTCAGGTACTCGGTGTCGGCGATGTTGCGGTCGCTGCGGGCGCGGTCCTGCTCCATGTTGACGCGGTCCCGGTTGTCCTGGCGGTTCTGCGCGAGCAGGATCAGCGGGGCCGCGTAGGAGGCCTGGAGGGACAGGACCAGGGTCAGGAAGATGAACGGGTAGCTGTCGAACCGCACGTCCTCGGGCAGCAGGGTGTTCCAGGCCACCCAGATGATGATCACCACCGTCATCCAGACGATGAACCGGCCGGTGCCCAGGAAGCGCGCGATCCGCTCGGAGAGCTTGCCGAACGCCTCCGGGTCGTACGAGGGCAGGCTGATCAGGCCGGGCCGGGCGGTGCGCGGCTGGTCGAGCCGGCTGCGCGACGGGCCGGTGGAGGAGGTCTCGGTGCGCCGCTCCCGGCCGCCCTCGCGGTTGCGCAGCTCCCGGAGCTGGCGCAGCTCGCTCTGGAGGCGCTGGCGGGGGGACTCCTCCCGCCGTCCCTTGCGGTCAGCGTCCACCACGCACCTCTTCCCTCGTGTCGTCGTCCTGTGCATCGTCGTGGCCGTGCAGGGCGGCCTCGCGCCAGTCCTCGGGCAGCAGGTGGTCGAGCACGTCGTCGACGGTGACCGCGCCGAGCAGGTGGTCCGCCTCGTCGACGACCGGCGCCGAGACCAGGTTGTAGGTCGCCAGGTAGCTGGTGATCAGCGACAGCGGGGTGTCCGGCGGCAGCGGGTCCAGGTCGTCGTCGACGAGGGAGCCGACCAGGACGTACGGGGGTTCGCGCAGCAGCCGCTGGAAGTGCACGGTGCCCAGGTACTTGCCGGTCGGGGTCTCGTTCGGCGGCCGGCACACGTACACCTGCGCGGCCAGCGCGGGCTTGTGGTCGCGGACCCGGATCCGGGCGAGGGCCTCGGCCACCGTGGCGTCCGGCTCCAGGACGACCGGTTCGGTGGTCATCAGACCGCCGGCGGTGTTCTCCTCGTACGACAGCAGGCGGCGGACGGGCTCGGCCTCGTCCGGCTCCATCAGCTGGAGCAGGCGCTCGGCCTCGTCGCCGGGCAGTTCGGAGAGCAGGTCGGCGGCGTCGTCCGGGTCCATCGCCTCGAGGACGTCGGCGGCGCGTTCGTCCTGGAGCTTGCCGATGATCTCGATCTGGTCGTCCTCGGGCAGCTCCTCCAGGACGTCGGCGAGCCGCTCGTCGTCGAGGGCGGCGGCCACCTCGGCCCGGCGCTTGGCGGACAGGTGGTGCATCACGCTGGCGAGGTCGGCGGCGCGCAGCTGCTCGAAGGTGGCCAGCAGGTTGGCGGCGCCCTGGTCCTGTTCGGGCAGCGCGAAGCCGGTGACGTCCTGCCAGTCCAGGGTGAGCCGCTCGCCCTTGCCCTTGCGCAGCCGGCCGGCCCGGCCGATCTGGACGAAGACCTTGCTGATCTCCCACTCGCGCAGCCGGGTCTGCACCATCCCGACGTCCAGGACGGTGACCTCCTCGCCGGTCTTGGACCAGGTGACGGTGCGGTCCAGCAGCTCGGCGAGCACCATCGTCTCGGACGGGCGCTGCTCGAAGCGCCGCAGGTTGATCACGCCGGTGGTGAGCACCTGACCGGACTCCATGCTGGTGACCCTGGTCATCGGCAGGAAGATCCGGCGCCGGCCGACCACCTCGACCACCAGGCCGAGGACCCGCGGGGGGCGGCCGCCGAGCCGCAGCGAGACGACCACGTCCCGGACCCGGCCCACCTGGTCGCCGTTCGGGTCGAACACGGCGAGCGCCGAGAGGTGGGAGATGAAGACCCGGGTACCTGGCCCTGCCATGAACTCCCTCGACTCGCTCGACGCCGGTGCCTGGCACGCCGGGGCGCACCCGGGGCCTAGGCTACCCGCGCGTCGGTGCCCCGGCCCGACGAGGCACCGTACACAGCCGCGGAGGCCCGGGCGTGAACCTTTAGCGGCGCTTGAACAGCAGTTTGGGCAGACCGGCCGGGATCGGCCGGCGGGTGGTGGCCGGGGTGTCCATCGGCCGGGCGGCGTGCGAGCCGTCCGGCATGGCGTCCGGGCGTTCGGTGAGGGCGCCGGCCGGCTCCAGCCGCAGCACCCGGCACTCGCGGGCCCAGCGGTCGCCGATGGTGTCGGTGTCGGGCGCGTTCAGCCGCTTGCCCTTGAGCTCCTCGACGGCGCCCAGCCAGGCCTCGCCGTTCGGGGCGAGCTCGGACACCCGGGCGTTCCAGCCGGTCAGTCGGCCGCCCTTGTCCTTGCTGCGGACGGTCACCATCGCGTCGGAGCCGGCCACCAGGCCGTGCAGCGGCTGCTCGCCGCCGTCGCCGACCACCACCACCGCGCCGTCGTGCCAGGCGTGCCAGAGCGGGCGGGCCTGTTCCTGGCCCTCCGCGCGGACCCAGAGGAGGCCGGACTTCTTCGCGGCCTCCTCCAGCAGGGCCTGGTCGAGGAAGTCGTCGGAGGTCGCGGCGGCAGGCGTACGGTCCATGGCGGACAGCGTACGGCCTCGGGCTCGCCCGCCGTCCACGGAGTGTCTCAGCCCCCGGGCGACAGCTCCGTGCCCGGCTCACGGGCCTTACCGTAGGAGCCCCTCGTCCACGTCACCCAGCAGAGGAGCGCCGTGCCCGCCGCCCGGCCCGCGACCGCCCCCGCACCCGCCGCCGACACCGTCCGGCCGGGCCACCCCCTCCCCACCCTCGACCTGGTGCTGCTCGCCGTCTCGATCGCCGGCATCTCGCTGTCCGGCCCGCTGATCAGCGCCACCGCCGCGCCCGCGCTGGCCATCGCGTTCTGGCGCAACGTCATGTCGGTCGGCGTGCTCGGCCCCTACGCGCTGCTGCGCCACCGCGCCGAGCTGCGCGGGATCGGCCGCCGGGCGCTGCTGCTCGCGACGGCCGCCGGCGCGCTGCTCGCCGTGCACTTCGCGCTCTGGATGCCCAGCCTGCGGATGACCTCGGTGGCCTCGGCGACGGCGCTGGTCACCACCACCCCGCTGTGGACGATCCTGCTGATGCGGCTGTTCGGCGTCCGGGCGCCGCGGCTGGTGTGGCTCGGGATGTGCGTGGCCTTCGCCGGTGTGCTGGTGCTGACCGGCGTCGACCTCTCGCTCTCCTCGCGCGCCCTGCTCGGCGACGCCCTCGCGCTCGGCGCGGGCCTGGCCGCGGCGGGGTACATGCTGCTGGGCGCCGAGGTCCGCAGGACCGTCAGCACCACGGCGTACACGCTGGTCTGCTACGCCACCACGGCGGTGGGCCTGCTGGTGATCTGCCTGGTCGCCGGGACCCCGCTGGCCGGCTGGCCGGCCGGGGTGTGGTGGCAGATCGTGCTGCTGATGGTCGCCGCGCAGCTGCTGGGCCACTCGCTGAGCAACCGCGTGGTGCGCACCCTCGGCCCCTCGATCACGTCCACGGCGATCCTCCTGGAGACCCCGGGCGCGGCCCTGATCGCCGCCCTCTGGCTCGGCCAGTGGCCGCCGGTGGCGGCCTACCCGGCGGTGGTGCTGATCCTGCTCGGCCTGGTGCTGGTCGCCCGGGGCGGCCGGCGCCGGGCCGAGGGGTAGGGCCTACGGCCTGTCTTCAAACCCCCGGCGTCGCCCCGCAGACGCGGGTTCGAAGACAGGTCCTAGAGCCAGCCGTTGCGGCGGAAGCCCCGGTACATGCCGATGCAGATCAGGACGATCGCGCCGAGCACCATCGGGTAGCCGTACTCGTGGTGCAGCTCGGGCATGTAGTCGAAGTTCATGCCGTACACGCCGGTGATCATGGTGGGCACCGCGAAGATCGCCGCCCAGGCGGTGATCTTGCGCATGTCCTCGTTCTGCGCCACCGAGACCTGGGCCAGATTGGCCTGCAGCAGGGAGTTCAGCAGCTCGTCGAAGCCGTGCACCTGCTCGGTGACCCGGGCCAGGTGGTCGGCGACGTCCCGGAAGTACTTCTGGATCTCCGGGTCGACGAGGCGCTGCAGGGGCTCCGACAGCTGCTGCATGGGGCGCAGCAGCGGCACCACGGCGCGCTTGAACTCCAGTACCTCGCGCTTGAGTTGGTAGACGCGGCCGACGTCGGAGCTGCGCCCTCCCTTGGCCGAGAAGACGCCGTACTCGATCTCGTCGACGTCGTTCTGCAGCCGCTCGGCGACCAGCAGGTAGTTGTCCACGACGTGGTCGGCGATCGCGTGCAGCACCGCGGACGGGCCCTTGGCGAGCAGTCCGGACTCGTCCGCGTCGGCCTCCAGCCGGTGCCGCAGCTCCTGCAGCGAACCGTGGCCGCCGTGCCGGACGGTGATGACGAAGTCCCGCCCGGCGAAGACCATCAGCTCGCCGGTCTCCACCACCTCGCTGGTGGGCGTGAGTTGGTCGTGCTCGACGTAGCGGATGGTCTTGAAGACGGCGAACAGCACGTCGTCGTAGCGCTCGACCTTGGGGCGCTGGTGCGCGTGCACCGCGTCCTCGACCGCGAGCGGGTGCAGGCCGAAGCGCTGGGCGATGCCCTCGAACTCGTCCTCGGTCGGCTCGTGCAGCCCGATCCAGCTGAACGACCCGTTGCCCTCGGCGAGTTGGTGCGACGCCTTGACCCGGCGGGCGGCCTCGCGCGGGCTGCAGGTCTCGCCGTTGCGCTTGCCGTGCTGGTAGACCGCGCAGTCGACGACCGCCGAGCCGGCGCCCACCGGGACGGCGTCGTACACGCCGGCCGCGGAACGACGGCGGTTGGTGCGGACGGCGGCGCGCAGGCTGTTGATCATCGACATGGCAGGCTCCCTGGGACAGGAGCCGCCGCACGGCGGCGCGGGATCCCCCCGGGCCTGGGCCGGGGGAGGAACGGGTGGCCGTGGTGCGACGGCGAAGAACACCGGTGAAGGGGATGAGGGGTGCTCTCCCGGCCGGTCCGTCCCGCGTCCGGCCTTGCCCGGGCTACTTCGGCTGGTTCAGCCGGTTCAGCCTGCGTGGCGAGGGGTACGGGGAGTTCGGGGCCGGGTAGAGCTGCCGGTACTGCATGGTCGGCCGGTATCCACCGCAACCACCTCCTTCGCGCCGCCGCCCCGGGAAACGCAGCGTTTCCGGTGGCCAGTCGCTCACCCTAACATCTGACCGGTCATCGGTGCCGCGGGGTTTCCCGAGTCTTTGCCCTGGCCCGCCCGCACGCGGTCGGCCGGCCCCCGCGGGTTACGCTCACCGGCATGGCGCACGACTTCCCGCTCTTCGGCGATCCCCACGGCGGCAGCTCCCCGGCGCTCTCCCGGGAGGCGGTGCTGGCGGCCGTCGAGGCCCGGCTGATCGCCACCTTCGGCGAGCCGAGCGGCCGCGCCGCGGTCACCTTCCTCGGCACCGACCGGATCGAGGTGCTGCGCTTCGGCCCCGACGCCGACGGACTGTTCCGCTACGCGACGCTCGGCATGTCCGCCGCGCCGATGGCCGACCCGACGGCGATGGTCGCCGACCAGCTGCGCGGCCCGCGCGCCGAGCTGGTGCTGACCGTCCGCGGCGGGCGCGACAGCGTGCTGCGCAGCCTGGCGACGCTGGCCGCGACGCCGCAGGTCGAGGGCCTGGTGGTGGCCCCGGGCGGCTCGCTGGACCTGGGCGCCCCGCTCTGGGAGGGCGCGCCCTTCACCTCGGTGCTGGCCGCCGAACCGGGCGGTCTGGTGCCGGACCTGGAACTGGACGAACCGGCCGATCCGGTGCGCTTCCTGCCGCTGCTGCCGATGACGCCCAACGAGGCCGGCTGGAAGCGGGTGCACGGCGCGGCCGCGCTCCAGGAGCGCTGGCTGAACCAGGGCACCGACCTGCGCGACCCGCAGCGGCGCGGCGTCCGGCTGGACTGACCGGCCGGGCCGGCCAGCCCGGCCGACGGGTCCGGCCGACGGGCCCGGCCGGCAGCGACGCCGGCCGGGCGGGGCGTCAGCCCGTGATCGGCTTCGCGCCGGTGGCCTGCGCCAGCAGCGCCTCGTACACGTCCGGGTCGGTGGTGTGCTCGCCGAGCCGGACGGTCTTGCGGCTGCCGTGGTAGTCGCTGGAGCCGGTGACCAGCAGTCCGAGCTCGCCGGCCAGTCCGCGCAGCCGCAGCCTGGTCTCCTCGTCGTGGTCGGTGTGGTCGACCTCCAGCCCGGCCAGCCCGGCGGCCGCGAGGTCGGCGATCACCTCGTCCGAGACGGTCCGCCCGCGCTTGACCGCTCCGGGGTGGGCGAAGACCGGGACGCCCCCGGCCGCCCGGACCAGTCGGACCGCCTCGACCGGGTCGGTCTCGTGCTTGCGGACGTCCGCCCGGCCGCCGTTGGCCAGCCAGTCGGCGGTGAAGGCGTCGGAGACGGTGGCCACCACCCCGGCCTCGACCAGCGCGCTGGCGATGTGCGGCCGCCCGACCGAACCGGCCCCGGCGATCCGCTGCACCTGCTCCCAGCTGATGTCGGCGCCGAGCTCCCGGCAGCGTTCGACGATCGCCCGCCCGCGCCGGAACCGGTCGGTGCGCACCAGCTCCCGCTCGCCGGCGAAGGCCGGCTCGTCCGGGTCGAAGAGGTACGCGAGCAGGTGCATGCTGACGTCGCCCACGACGCAGGACAGTTCGGCGCCGGGGACGACGGTCAGCCGGGTGCCGGCCGGCAGCGCCCGGACGGCCTCCTCGGCCTCCCGGTGGCCCGCGACGGTGTCGTGGTCGGTGAGCGCCACGACGTCGAGCCGCGCGGCCACCGCCGCGGCGACCAGCTCGGCCGGGCTGTCGGTGCCGTCGGAGGCGTTGCTGTGGGCGTGCAGGTCGATGCGCACGGGGCGGGCTCCTGGGGGCTCGTGGGTGCGGCCCAGGATAAGCCGTTCAACCGAGGAGCCGGGGGGAGAGGGCGCCGCAGGGGAGCAGGTCCAGCTCGGCGCCGGCCTCGCGCAGGTCGGTGAGCACCAGTTCGTCGTACATCACCAGGGCGGACTGCTCGGGCCAGGCGATCGCCCAGAGCCAGAGCCCCCTGGCCTCGCCGACGAACACGGCGCGGTCGGCCGGGGCGTCCGGGACGTGGAACATCGGGGTGGGCCGGCCGGCGGCCATCAGCTTGGCGTCGGCGGGCTTGTAGAGGCCGACGGAGTCGCCCGGGTCGGGCCCGGGCATCCCGGCGTAGCGGGCGCCGAGGCCGACGCCCAGCTCCTCGGCGACCAGCACCAGTTCGCCGAAGCCGCCGAGCGGTGCCGGGCCGGCGCAGGCCACGGCGGTGGCCCGGGCGCCGGAGACGTCGTCGCCGACGTGCGAGATGCCGGTGTAGAGCCAGCCGACCGGGAGCGGCCAGGGCAGCCAGACGGGGACCTGGGAACGGGCGACGGCCACGCCGAGGGCCTCCACGCTCGGCGGCAGCACCGGCTGCATCGGGTGCACGGCTCCGTGCCGGTCGCACTGCCAGGTGTCTGAGAACAGACCGGGGGCGCGGACCCGACCGGCGCACCTCGGGCAGCTGGGCTCGCCCCTCATAGCCGACAACGCTCCTCCCTCCGGACCGCCGCGTCAAGGACGATCACCCGTACGGAGGGCTCGGCGGTACCTGTCGGTGGCGGGCCCGTCCGGCGCGCGGTGGGCGCGGTGCGGGCGGTTCCCGTTGGGGGATGTCCCGTGGGGGGCGGCGGCAAACGTCGGGGGCGACGGGTCCGAACGCACTGACGCCCCGTCATCGGCGATCGCGGTGACGGGGCGTCAGTCGGGTATCGGTACGTCCGGATCGGACGCTCCGGGCTCGTCGGCGGCGGGTGAGGTCTCCGGGCCGGAGGCGCCGCGCGTGGTCAGACGGTCGGGCACGGGCGGATGAGCAGTCGCTCGCCGGTGCTGGCGGCGGCCTGGACGAGCTCGCGGACGGTGTCGGCGTCGGCGATCACGCGGTCGGTGGCGGAGCCGTTGGCGTCGTCCAGTCGGACGATCTCGAAGCGCATGGTCTTCGTCATGGGCGTCTCCTTTCCTGGCCCCGCGGGGCGGGGCGGTCGCGGCTGAGTCGGTATCAGCCCTTTCGGGGTCGTGCGGGTCCGGCGGTGAGTCCGGACCGTTCGGTTCGTGCGTTCGGCTGCCTGCTGCGGCAAGGGTCCCCCTCTTGCCCGGTGCGTCTGGTGCCTCGTGAACCACGGTGTCGTGGCGGTGCTACCGGGCCGTTGCCCGTCCGTAAAGTCCAGGTTTCGGATGGTTCGCGATGACCTGGAGGCCGGTGATGATTCCCGGACAGAATCAAAGATTACCGTAACTAACGAATTTTGTCCCGTGTTGAGGACGGTCGAACTTCGAAAAGTGGTTCAGACCACTCCCGGAGGTCGGGGCGGTCAGCCCCAGAAGTCGGCCAGCGCCGCGGCCGTGGCGGCCGGACGCTCGGCGTTGGGGGAGTGACCGGCGTCCTCGACGACCACCCGGCGGGCGCCCAGCCGCCGGGCCATCGCGGACTGCTCCGGCACCGGCCAGGCGTAGTCCCGCACCCCGGACAGGACCAGCACCGGCAGGCCGGCGGTGGCCGCGGCCAGCTCCGCCACCCGGTCCGGGGCGGCGACCAGATGGCCCCCGGTGACGGTCAGCGCCAGCGGGACGTTGGCCAGCCAGCGGCGGTGCAGGAACTGCGCGACCGCCTGGTCCGGGCGCTGCCGCTGGTCCCCGGAGCCCTCCTCCATCTGCTGCATGACCTGCCAGATCTCCTCCAGGCTCAGCGCCGGGAGGGCGTCCAGCAGCAGCTTGGTGCGGGCCGCCTCGGCCGGGTCGATCGCCCCCGGGCCGGTGGCCATCAGGGTCAGCGAGCGCCACGGTGACGGGCCGTCCGCCGCGGCGGCCAGCACCGCCTCCCGGACCACCTGCCCGCCGAAGGAGTGGCCCAGCAGGTGCGTCGGGACGCCCTCCGCGGCGACGGCCGCGGTGAGGGCCCGGACGTCCGCCCCCAGCGCGCCGACCGCGTAGGCGGCCGGGTCGTCCGGGCCGCCGGTCTCGTACTGGCCGCGCTGGTCCACCGCCGTCACCCGGTAGCCCGCCGCCGCCAGCGGCTCCAGCAGGGCGATGAAGTCCTCCTTGCTGCCGGTGAAGCCCGGTACCAGCAGCGCCGAGCCGCGCACCGGCCCGTCCGGCTCGGCCCGCAGCGCGGCGAACTCCCCGCGGGCGGTCGACAGCCGCAGCGCCCGGGCGCAGCGGGGGAGGGTGAGGAACGGCGGGGTGCTCATGGGCTGCTCTCCTGCGGGCGACTGGCCGGTAACCCGAGCGTATCGGGGAACCCGGGAACGCCGGAGGGGGCGGGCCGGGCCGCGATCGGCCGGGCCCGCCCCCTCCGGGGCGGGGTGCGTCAGCTCTCCGGGGTCGCCTCCGGGGCGGCGGCGGCCTTGCGGGTGCGGGTGCGCTTGCGTGGGGCCGGAACCTCGGCGACGGCCTCGGCGGCCGGGGCCTCGGCCGCCGCCGGGGCGGTCTCGGCCTGGGCCTTCGGCTTGCGGGTCCGGGTGCGGGCGGGCTTCTTCTCCGCGGTGGCCGGGGCCTCCGCAGCGACGGCCTCGGCGGCCGGGGCCTCGGTGGCGGCCTCGACGGCCTCCGCCTTCGGCTTGCGGGTGCGCGTCCGGGCGGGCTTCTTCTCCGCGGCGGCCGGGGCCTCCGCGGCGACGGCCTCGGCGGCCGGGGCCTCGGTGGCGGCCTCGACGGCCTCCGCCTTCGGCTTGCGGGTCCGGGTGCGGCGCGCGGCCGGCTTCTCCTCGGCGACGGCCTCGGCGGCCGGAGCCTCCGCCACCGGAGCCGCCACGACGGCCTCGACGGTCTCGGTCACGGCGACGGCGGCCTCACCGGCGGCGCCGCGCGAACGGCGGCGACGGCGGCGCGGAGCCGCCTCGCCCTCGGTGCCCTCGACGGCCACGGCCGACGCGGTCTCGACGGCCGTACCGGCCTCGCCCTCGCCGACCACCGAGCCCCGCCGGGTGCGGCGGCGCTCACGGGTGCGGCGCGGCTGCTCCTCGGTCGCCACGGCGGCCTCGACGGCCTCGCGGGCCGGGCCACTGCGCCCGCCGCGGCCGCGGGCGGCGCGCGCACCGCGTCCGCCGGTCTCGCCGAGGTCCTCGACCTCCTCCGCGTTCAGCCCGGCGCGGGTCCGCTCCGAGCGCGGCAGGACGCCCTTGGTGCCCGGCGCGATCTTGAGCAGCTCGTACAGGTGCGCGGAGGTGGAGTAGGTCTCCTCCGGGTCGTTGAACGGCAGCTCGAGCGCCTTGTTGATCAGCTGCCAGCGCGGGATGTCGTCCCAGTCGACCAGCGTGACCGCGGTGCCCGAGGCGCCGGCCCGGCCGGTGCGGCCGATCCGGTGCAGGTAGGTCTTCTCGTCCTCGGGGCACTGGTAGTTGACGACGTGGGTGACGCCCTCGACGTCGATGCCGCGGGCGGCGACGTCGGTGCAGACCAGGACGTCGACCTTGCCGTTGCGGAAGGCGCGCAGCGCCTGCTCGCGGGCGCCCTGGCCGAGGTCGCCGTGGACCGCGCCGGCCGCGAAGCCGCGCTGGGTCAGCTGGTCGGAGACGTCGGCGGCGGTGCGCTTGGTCCGGCAGAAGATCATCGCCAGCCCGCGGCCGTCGGCCTGCAGGATGCGCGAGACGACCTCGACCTTGTCCAGCGAGTGGGCACGGAAGATGTGCTGCTCGATGTTGGCGACGGTGGTGCCGGTGTCGTCCGGGGCGGCGGCCCGGATGTGGGTCGGCTGGCTCATGTACCGGCGGGCGAGGCTGATGACCTGGCCCGGCATGGTGGCCGAGAACAGCAGGGTCTGCCGCTTGGCCGGCAGCATGGTGATGATCTTCTCGACGTCGGGCAGGAAGCCCAGGTCGAGCATCTCGTCGGCCTCGTCCAGGACCAGCGAGCGGACCTTGGACAGGTTCAGCTTCTTCTGGCCGGCGAGGTCCAGCAGACGGCCCGGGGTGCCGACCACGATGTCGACGCCCTTGGCGAGCGCCTCGACCTGCGGCTCGTAGGCGCGGCCGCCGTAGACGGCCAGGACGCGGACGTCACGGACCTTGCCGGCGGTCTGCAGGTCGTTGGTGACCTGGGTGCAGAGCTCGCGGGTCGGGACGACGATCAGCGCCTGCGGGGACTCGGAGAGCTGCTCCTCGGTGGCCCGGCCGGCGTCCACGTCGGCGCGCACGATGACCCGCTCGATCAGCGGGAGGCCGAAACCGAGGGTCTTGCCGGTGCCGGTCTTGGCCTGGCCGATGACGTCGTGGCCGGTCAGCGCGACCGGGAGGGTCATCTCCTGGATGGGGAAGGGATGGACGATGCCGACGGCCTCCAGGGCCTCGGCGGTCTCCGGGAGGATTCCCAGGTCCCGGAAGGTCGTCTTGATGGGTTCAGCGGTGGTGGACAGGGTGCTGCCTCTTCCGTGTGGAGGGGCCGAGAGCGAGCGGCGGGCGGGCAGCCGCGCGGCTGCGTACGGGCCGGGACGGCCCTGATACAGCTGCGCGGACGCACAACCGCGCCGGTCCCTGCGGCCGGCCGGTGCGCGCGGCCCGGTGCGGGGCGCGTCGCCGGCGGCGTCGGGGAGGATTCCCGTGAGGGACCTGCGCGGGACCATGCGCCAGGGGGCGCGGTCTCGGCGGCCCTCGCTCGGCCACTGATGCGGTGCCAAGGCTTGAAGTCCAAGCCATGGTCGGAGCCGATCGGCTCTCCGACCGGGCATCCGCGTACGTGAGTACCCGTGCCTCCGGTGCGGACGCGTCCGGGTGGACGTCGCCGCTAGGGAGCGGGCTTGCGCGGGGCACCGAGACGGCGGTGACACCGTGCGAGCACGACGGGGCTCCGTACCACCATACAGTCAGGCGACGACTCGAACACGTGACGCGTCTGACATTGCCCCGGGCGACCACGGCCGGAACCGGGATTCCGGCCGGTCACCCGGGTGCGTCCGGTGGTGGGGGAGCCGGGCCGTCGGGACTAAGGTGACGGGTCATGGAGACCCATGGTGAGACGCAGGACGCCGCGGCCGGCTCGATCGGGGACTGGGCCGCGTGCTCGGCCGACCCGGGGTACCGGGCGGCGGTGCTGGATCTGCTCGGCGCGCTCGCGTACGGCGAGCTGAGCGCCTTCGAGCGCCTCGCCGAGGACGCCAAGCTGGCGCCGGACCTCGCGGACAAGGCTGCCCTGGCCCGGATGGCCTCCGCGGAGTTCCAGCACTACCAGCGGCTGCACGACCGCCTCGCCGAGGTCGGTGCCGACCCGCAGGAGGCGATGCGCCCCTTCGTCGAGCCGCTGGAGCTGTTCCACCGGATGACGGCGCCCTCGGACTGGCTGGAGGGCCTGGTCAAGGCCTACGTGGGCGACGCCATCGCGACCGACTTCTACCGCGAGGTCGCCGTCCGGCTCGACGACGACACCCGCGAGCTGGTGCTCGGCGTGATGTCCGACACGGGCCACGCCCAGTTCGCCGTGGACAAGGTGCGCCAGGCCATCGAGGCCGACCCGCGGGCCGGCGGCCGGCTCGCCCTGTGGGGCCGGCGGCTGATGGGCGAGGCGCTCAGCCAGGCCCAGCGGGTGGTGGCCGAGCGGGACGCGCTGTCCAACCTGCTGGTCGGCGGCGTCCGGGTGCAGGGCTTCGACCTGGTCGAGGTCGGCAAGATGTTCAACCGCATCACCGAGGCGCACACCCGGCGGATGGCCGCCCTGGGCCTGGCCTCCTGACCCACCGGACAGGACCTACGCGGGCCGGTGCCGCCGCGGCGCGCGGTGGGCGCCGGCCCGGTGCGGGTGGTGCCGGTGCGCCGGGGCCCGCCCGGCGGCCAGGTCCGGCCGGGCCAGGGCCGAGGTGAGCACCGCCGAGGCCAGCACCGCGGCCGCCACCGCGCCGACCGGGTACCGCCCGTCCAGACAGAAGTGCGCGACCACCCCGCCCAGCAGGGCCGCCGCCAGCGCGGTGCCCATGGTGAGCGAACGGGCCGCCGGGAAGTACGCGGGCCGGGCCAGCAGCGCGGTCAGGCCCGTGACCAGGCCGACCAGGGCGAAGGCGATCGACTCGACCAGCAAGACTGCCTCCCCGGGGACGGGTGCGCGGCGCCGCCGGCCGCACTGACGCCGTACCCAGGCCCACCGGGCGGTACACGCAGCGGTGCCCCGCTCCCACGGGGGGAACGGGGCACCGGGTGCGCTGCTCGGACGTCGCCTCAGGCGGTGCCGAAACCGACCTTGCGGACGGCCTGCTCGCCGATCTCCACGTACGCCAGGCGCTCGGCCGGGACGATGACGCGGCGGCCGTGCTCGTCGGTCAGCGCGAAGAGCTTGGTGGAGCCCTCCAGCGCCTTCGCGACCGCGCTCTCGACCTCATCGGCAGTCTGCGAGCTCTCGATCACGATCTCGCGCGGCGCGTTCTGCACGCCGATCTTGACCTCCACGACTTCCGTCCCTCCGGGGTTGCAGCCTCCACGCGCGGACGACGCCCGCCTGGAACAAGCGTTCGCGGCGACCGCGCCGTACGGCTTCACCATAGAGCACGGGATCACCGCGGCGGCGAAGGTCGCCGGATCACCCCTGCTGGGAGGGTGCCTCGCCCTCGCCGGTCGGGTGCATCGGGAAGCCCTTCAGGCCGCGCCAGGCCAGGCTGGCGACCAGCCGCACCGCCTCGTCGCGGGGGATCTCCAGGCCCTGCGAGAGCCAGTAGCGGGCGGTGATCTGGGCCAGGCCGCAGACGCCGGCGGCGAGCAGCTTGGACTCCGACTCCGGCAGGTCGGTGTCCTCCTGGATCACCTTGCTGACCAGCGTCGCGCTCGCCTCGGAGGCCCGCTCGACGCGCTCGCGCACGGCCGGCTCGTTGGTCAGGTCCGACTCGAAGACCAGTCGGAACGCGCCGGACTCGCTGGAGACGTAGTTGAAGTACGCCTCCATCGTCGCGGCGACCCGGAGCTTGTTGTCGGTGGTCGTCGACAGCGCGTCCCGGGTCGACTCGACGAGGGCGTCGCAGTGCTTGTCCAGCAGCGCCAGGTAGAGCTCCAGCTTCCCGGGGAAGTGCTGGTACAGCACCGGCTTGCTGACCCCGGCGCGGTCGGCGATGTCGTCCATGGCGGCCGCGTGGTAGCCCTGGGCGACGAACACCTCCTGGGCGGCACCGAGCAGTTGTTCGCGGCGGGCGCTTCGCGGCAGGCGGGCACCGCGCGGGCGCTCCTGCGCCTCCTGGATGGCCGTCACGGCGCTCCTCACTTCGGGTTGTTCCGGGCTGGCAAGAGGGCCGATTCTACTTTTCGGTAACCGCTTCCGCGTTCGGCGGGAACGAGAAAAGGCCTCGGCCTCCTTGTCAGGAGCCCACAATACGGCGCTGACCTCGGCATCGGCAGGGGTGCGACGGGGGAGGGAACGGCCGGACCGCCCCCGCGGCCCCGGCCGGGGCTCACTACCATCGTCCACCATGAGCGGCGCTGAGCAGCAGGTGCGGACGGTCGAGGTTCCCGGCGCGGTGCTCGCGGTGCACCGCCCGGCCGCGGGCGACGGGGCGGACGGCCGGGAGCCGGGCCTGTTCGTGCACGGCCTCGGAGGCTCCGCGGCCAACTGGACGGCCCTGATGGACCGGCTCGGCGACGTGGTCGACGGCGAGGCGGTGGACCTGCCCGGCTTCGGGCGCTCCGGCCCGCCCGCCGACGGCAACCTCAGCGTCTCCGGCCACGTCCGCGCGGTGATCGGCTACCTGGAGGCCGCCGGCCGCGGGCCGGTCCACCTGTTCGGCAACTCCCTCGGGGGCGCGGTCGCCGTCCGGCTGGCGGCACTGCGCCCGGACCTCGTGCGCAGCCTCACCCTGGTCTCGCCGGCCCTGCCCGAGCTGCCGCCGCAGCGCTCCGCCTGGTCGACCGGCCTGCTCGCGCTGCCCGGGCTGCCCGTGCTGCTGCGCCGCCTGCCGGTGAACGCGCGCGGCCCCGAGCAGGCCACCGAGGACCTGCTGCGGCTGGTCTACGGGGACCCGGCCGGACTGTCCGCGGCGGCCCGTGCCGAGGCGGTGGCCGAGTACCGCCGCCGGCTGGAGGTGCCGCACGCGATGCAGGCGCTGACCGGCTCGGCCCGCGGGATCGTCTCCGCCTACACCGAGCGCGGCGACCAGGCGCTGTGGCGCCAGGCCGAGAACGTGCCGGCGCCGGTGCTGCTGGTGTACGGGCTGCGCGACAAGCTGGTCGGCTACCGCTCGGCCCGGCGGGCCTGCGCGGCGTTCGCCGACGCCCGGCTGCTGGTCCTGCCGGAGTCCGGCCACGTCGCGATGATGGAGCACCCCGACCAGGTGGCCAGGGCCGTGCGCGAGCTGATCGCGGAGGCCGCCCGGTAACGGCCCCGTTCCGGGCGAGGTCACGCCGGTTCACTCGTTCAGGTGGCAACCAGGCATGTGACCGATGGATTGCCCGGGCCCGGTCCTACCTTTCTGCTGTCGGACCGAACAGGTGTGGGGGAGGCGCGGTCGCCGGAGGAGCCGGAGGACGGCCGCACCCGTCGTCCCGGCGGGTCGGGACCGACCGCCGGAACGGGCGCGGGCCCGGGGAACGGATCGCGGGAGGACCGCGGCCGGGCCGCCGCCCCGACACCACCCGGCCGTGCGGCCGGGGAGCGTCCCGGTGCCGTCGCACCCGGCCGACCGGGCCCTTCGCCCCGGCCGTCCCGCCGCCGCGCGGGGCCGCCCCGGCGACCGCCCGGGCCGCCCGGCCCATCCGTCGATCCGCCCGTGATCCGCCCGTGATCCGCTCTGTCCTGGAGGTCTCCCGTGCGCGTTGCCCTGCTCACCGAGGGTGCCCGTCCGCATCCCCAGCGTGCCGCCGGCGGCTGGTGCGACCGGCTGGCCGAGGGCCTCCCGGAGCACGGGTTCGAGCTCTACCTGCTCGCACCGCCCGGGGGCCGGGCCGCCGCGGGGCGTCCGTCGTCCGTCTGGCGCGGGGTGCACGAGCTGGCGCTGTGGGGGCGCCGGCGGGGCGGCAGAGCCCCCGGCGCGCTGCGCAGACGCCGCTACGCCGGGGCGTACGAGCAGCTCGTCCGGGCGCTGGTGATGCCGGGGGAGCGGGCGGGCTTCGGCGCCGGGCTGTACCGGCTGGCCGCGCTCGCCCGGGAGGACGGCGCGCTGCCCGCCTTCCTCTCCTCGGTGCACGCCCGGCGCACCCTGGAACGGGTCTGGCGGCTGCCGGGCGCGGACACCTCCGCCGGGCAGCCTCTGGTCTGCGACGTGCTGGTCGCGGCGGACCTGCTGGAGCAGTGCCTGCGGCCGCTCTCCGCGCCGTGGTACGGCACCGGGCCCGGCGGCCTGGGCGGTGCCGACCTCTGCCACGTGGTCGGCGGCGGCCCGGCGGCGCTGCCCGCGCTGGTCGCCCGGCAGCTGCACGGGGTGCCGTTCGTGGTCACCGAGCACGGCCTGCACCTGCGCGAGCAGTACCTCGGCTACCGCGAGGCGCCGTACCGCTGGCCGGTCCGGGCGCTGCTGCTGGCGTTCTTCCGGGCGCTCACCGAGGAGACCTACCGGCAGGCCGCCGTACTGACCCCCGGCAGCGTCCACGACCAGCAGTGGCAGCGCCGCTGCGGGGCCGATCCGGCGCGCACCCGGGTGGTGTACGAGGGCACGTCCGCGGTGTCCCGACCGGCGGCCGGGCCCGAGCCGGACGAGCCGACCCTGGTCTGGGCGGGCGCGTTGGAGCCCGGGCGGGACGCCGAACTGATGCTGCACGCCTTCGCGAAGGTGCGGGCCGAGGTGCCGCGGGCCCGGCTGGTGGTCCACGGCGAGGAGGCGGCGCCCGGCTACCGGGCGCACTGCGCGGCCGTCGCCGAGCGGCTCGGGGTGGCGGCGGCGGTCGACTTCGCCGGCCGGCCCGGCTCGCTCGCCGAGGTCTGGGAGGGCGGCACGGTGGCGGTCTTCTCAGGGCTGTCCCAGCGCAGCCCGCGGCTGCTCGCCGACGCGATGCTCAGCGGCCGCGCGGTGGTGTCCACCGACGTCGGGGTGGCCCGGGAGGTGGTCGGGCCGACCGGACTGCTGGTGCCGGCCCGGGACCCGCGCGCCCTGGCCGGCGCCTGCCTGGCGCTGCTGCGCGACGAGGAGCGGCGGGCCAGGCTCGGGCTGGCCGGGCGGCTTCGGGCGCAGGAACGCTTCGCCGTCGAGCCGGTGATAGGTGCCTTCCGGGAGATCTACCTGGAGCTGGTCTCGCAGTACCCGGCCTTCCCGGACGGCGCCGGCGGCGGCACGGCCGGGGAGCCGCCGCGCCCGTTCGCCCGGCCCGCCGAGTACTGGCTGGCCGACGGACGGCGCGGCGCGGACGCCCCGGACGGCGGCCCGCACCGCCCCGCCGACCCGAGGGCCGGCCGGCCCGGCCCGGCCGGTCCGGCCGAGGAGAGCGGTGACGCCGGCGCGCAGGAGCGCCCCGGCGCCCTCGCGGAGGCCGTCTGATGGCCGGCGGCGCGGCGGTCGGCGGCACCGGCCGCCCGGTGGGCGACCCGGTCCGCGAGGTGATGGCCGAGCACCGGACGCTGTGCGAACGGGCCGTCGACCCGCTGGAGATCGCCGCCGGGCTGGAGGAGGCCGGGTTCGGCCCGGACGCCGCCGCGCGCTGCCGGCACGCCGACCTGTTCTCGCTCGCCGAGGAGCTGTACGCCCGGGTGCCCCGGCGGCCCCCGGCCCCCGAGCCGCCGTGCGGCGGCCGGCAACGCGGCGCCGCCCGGGCGAGCCTGACCGCCGCCGGGCTGGCCGCGCTGCCCTGTGCGGCGGCCGCCGCGCTCGGCGGCCGCTGGCCGGTGCTGCTGCCGGCCGCCGTCCCGCTGCTGCTCCTGCCCGCGCTGACCGCGGACCCCGCGGTCGAGCCGGCACCGCCGTCCGGCGGCCCGGTGGGGGCGCTCGGCCCGGCCCGGCCGGTGCGCCGCCCGGCGGGCTCGCGCCGGAACCCGGCCGCGTTCGGGTACGGGCTGGGCCTGGCCGGGCTGCTGCTGCTCCCGCTGGCCGCGGCGGACGGGGACCGGCGGCTCGCGGCCGCCCTGGTGCTCGCGGCGGCGCTGTCCGCCGGGTCGGCCGAGCGGGCCGCCCGCTGGTACCGGCAGGTCGGCCGCGGGCACCTCGGGGCGGCGGGCACGCTCGCCGAGTTCCGGGCCCGGATGCGGCCGGTGCTCCCGGTGGCGGTCGCCCTGCACCTGGCGGTGCTCGCGGTGCTGACCTTCGCCGCGCTGGCCGTGCTGACCGTCGTCGCGCCGCGCCCGGGCCCCGGCCACGGCGGAGGGCTGCTCCACCTGGCGGCCGAGCGGGCCGGCGCCGCGCAGTGGGCGGCGCAGGGCGTGCTGGGACTTCTGCTGGTGCTGCCCGCGCTGCTCGCGCGCTGCGGCCGGGAGCGGGCCGCCGCGCTGGGGGCGGCGGCCGGCCCCGCGGCGACGCTCGTCCTGCTCGTGTCGGGCCGGGCCGTCCCGGTGGCCGTCCTGCTCGGGGGCGGTGCGGTCGCCGCGGTGCTGCTGGTGCACGCCTGGGCGGTGCTCGGCCGTGCGGGGTCGCACCGTTGAGCCCGGCCCGCCGTCTCCCCCGTTCCGTCTGTTGGTTTCAGTCCGCCAGGTCGTCCCCGACCTCGCTTCGTGGAAGGACGCCCCCGATGAGGGTGCTGCTGCTGGGCGCCGACGGCTTCATCGGCCGCCGGGTCACCGATCGTCTGCTGATGGACCACGAGTTGCAGGTGACGGTGCTCGGCCGGCGCGACTCGGCCGACATCCGCTTCGACCTGACCACCGGGAGCCCGGGTGCCCTGGCCCGGTTCCTGGACGCGGTCGCGCCGCAGGTGGTGATCAACTGCGCGGGCGCCACCTACGGCAGCTCGCGCACGCTGATCCGGTCGAACACGCTGGCCGTCGCCACCGTCTGCGAGGCGATCCGGCGCAGCCGGGAGCCGGCCCGGCTGGTGCACGTCGGCTCCGCCGCCGAGTACGGCCCGGTGCCCGGCGGGGTGCCGGTGTCGGAGCAGGCCGAACCGCGGCCGGTCGGCCCGTACGGGGTGTCCAAGCTGGCCGGGACGGAGCTGGTGCTGGCCTCCGGCCTGGACGCGGCGGTGCTGCGGGTGTTCGACGTGGTGGGCCCGGGCGCCCCGACCGCCTCGCTGTTCGGGCGGCTCGCGGAGGGGCTGCGGCGGGCGCTGGAGCGGGACGAGGCGCAGGTCCGGATGCCGGACCTGTCCGGATACCGGGATTTCGTGGACGTGCGGGACGTCGCGCGGGCGATCCAGGCGGCCGCGGTGTCGGCCGCCACCGGGGTGGTCAACATCGGCAGCGGGCACGCCGTCCGGGCCCGGGACGCGGCCCAGCTGCTGGTCCGGGCGTCCGGCTTCGAGGGGTCGATCGTGGAGGAGAACCGGCAGGTCCTGCTGCCCGCGCAGGCCGGCGGGCCGGTCGGCGACCACCTGCCCGGCCACCATCTCCCGGGCCACCGCCCGGAGGGCCACCGTCCGGAGGGCCGGGCCGCCGCGGGGGAGCCGGTGCCGTGGCGGCAGGCGGACGTGCGGACGGCCCGGGACCGTCTCGGCTGGCGGACACAGGTGCCGCTGGAGGAGTCGCTCGGCGACGTGTGGCTGGAGACGGCCTGCCGGGTCTGACCGGTGCCCCGGGGCGCTCCGGGCCTGTCACCGCAGGCCCGGAGCGCCCTGCGGGCGGCGGCGGCCGGTTCCACGATCCGACGCCACCCGTCTCGCCCATCGGACGGGCTGTCTCGGAATACCGGAGGGACGTGACACTGTTGGCGTAAGCAGCCACCCGCGTGGCGGAGCAGAAACCCCACCAAGAGGCTGGCCCTGGCCACCTGAACCAGACACCCATCGGAGTCCCCGTGTCGTTGCCACCCCTGGTCGAGCCGGCCGACGAGCTCACCGTTGACGAGGTCCGCAGGTACTCCCGCCACCTGATCATCCCCGACGTGGGCATGGCCGGGCAGAAGCGGCTGAAGAACGCCAAGGTGCTGTGCGTCGGCGCCGGCGGCCTCGGCTCGCCCGCGCTGATGTACCTGGCCGCCGCCGGTGTCGGGACGCTGGGCATCGTCGAGTTCGACGTGGTGGACGAGTCCAACCTGCAGCGCCAGATCATCCACGGCCAGTCGGACGTGGGCCGCTCCAAGGCGGAGTCGGCGCGGGACTCGGTCAAGGAGATCAACCCCTACGTCGACGTGATCCTCCACGAGGAGCGCCTCGACAACTCCAACGTCATGGAGATCTTCTCCGGCTACGACCTGATCGTGGACGGCACGGACAACTTCGCCACCCGCTACCTGGTGAACGACGCCGCGGTGCTGCTGGGCAAGCCGTACGTGTGGGGCTCGATCTACCGCTTCGACGGCCAGGCGAGCGTGTTCTGGGCCGAGCACGGCCCCTGCTACCGCTGCCTCTACCCGGAGGCCCCGCCGCCGGGCATGGTCCCCTCCTGCGCCGAGGGCGGCGTGCTGGGCGTGCTGTGCGCGTCCATCGGCTCGATCCAGGTCACCGAGGCGATCAAGCTGCTGGCCGGCGTGGGCGACCCGCTGGTCGGACGGCTGATGATCTACGACGCCCTGGAGATGAACTACCGCCAGGTGAAGGTCCGCAAGGACCCGAACTGCGCCGTCTGCAGCGAGAACCCGACGGTCACCGAACTGATCGACTACGAGGCCTTCTGCGGCGTCGTGTCGGAGGAGGCGCAGGCCGCCGCCGCCGGTTCGACCATCACCTCGCAGCAGCTGAAGCAGTGGCAGGACGAGAAGGAGGACATCTTCCTGATCGACGTCCGCGAGCCCGGCGAGTACGAGATCGTCAACATCCCGGGCGCGGTGCTGATCCCGAAGAACGAGTTCCTCATGGGCGACGCCCTGGAGAAGCTGCCGCAGGACCGCAAGATCGTGCTGCACTGCAAGTCGGGCGTGCGCTCGGCCGAGGTGTTGGCCGTGGTGAAGGCGGCCGGCTTCGCCAACGCCGTCCACCTGGGCGGCGGCGTGCTCGGCTGGGTCAACCAGGTCGAGCCGCACAAGCCGGTCTACTAGACCCGGGCTCCGGCAGGAGCGACCACGTCTGCGAAGGGCCCGCCCCGGCGGGCCCTTCCGCGTGTCCGGGCCCCGCTGCGGGGCCCGGGCGGCGCGGCTGCGCAGGGGTCAGAGCGCGCCCCGGCGCTGCAGCACGTTGTAGGAGATCCAGCCCGGCAGCACCGGCAGCCAGAAGGTGAGCGCCCGGTAGAGGAAGACCGCCGGGGTGGCGACCGCCGGTGAGACGTCCGCGACCGTCAGGGCGCCGATCAGCGCGACCTCGACCGGGCCGATGCCACCGGGGGTCGGGATCGCCGAGCCGGCCGCGTTGGCGGTCAGGAAGACCACCGCGACCGCCGAGAAGCTGACGTTGCCGCCGAAGGCCTGCACCGAGGCGTCCAGGCAGGCGGTGAACGACAGGGTGAGCAGCAGGATGCCGCCGAAGCCGGTGACCAGCTTGCTGGGCGTCTGCATCAGGTCGAGCATCCGCGGCACGACGCCGAAGAACAGCGAGCGCAGCCGGCCCAGCACGAACCGGCGCAGCGGTGCGACGGCCGCCACCACCAGGGCGAGCACGGCGGCGGTCAGCACGCCGATGATCACCGCGCGGGAGGCCGAGAGGTCGCCGTTGGTCTGGCTGCCGGTGATCAGGCCGAAGCTGAACAGCAGCAGCAGGTGCCCGGCCAGGCCGGCCAGCTGGGAGGCGCCGACCGAGGCCACCGCCTGGCCGGAGCGGATCCCGGCCTTCTGCAGGTACCGGGTGTTGAGCGCGATGCCGCCGATCGCGGCGGGGGCGACCAGCTTCACGAAGGAGCCGGCCAGCTGTGCGGCGACGGTGCGCCGGAACGGGAGCTTCTCCGGCACGAAGCCGGTCAGGCTCATCGCGGCGGCCACGTAGCTGAAGGCCGCCGCGGCCAGCGCCGCCGCCGCCCAGGCCCAGTCCATCTGGGAGAGCTTGAGCTGGGCCGGCTTGATGGTGGTCAGCGCCAGGTAGGCGGCGAAGGTGAGCGCGATCACCATGATCAGGCTCTTCGGCTTCAGCCGTTCCAGCTTGGCCGGCTCCATCGGCGCCTCGGGGGCGATCTGCAGGATCTGTCCGCGGATGCGGCTGAGCAGGTCCTCGCCGGCCGTCGCGATGTCCTCCTCGGCCTGCTGCTGGGTGCGCTCGCCGGCGGCGACCTGCTCCAGGGCCTTCGCGCGGGCGGCGGCCTTGCGCTCCTTGCTCAGCTTGTTGAGGTCGATCCTGGTCGAGCGGCTCATCCCGACCGGCTGGAGCAGCGGCAGGGCCTGCGCCACCCGGTCGGCGCCGAGCACGGCGTTGGCGGTGGCGACGGCGCGCTCCGGGCCGATCCGCAGGGCGAAGGTGGTGACCAGCTGGGCGACGTCGATGCGCAGGGTCAGGTCGGTGGCGGCGATGTCGCCGCCGGAGAGGTTGACCAGGCAGGCCGTCTTCTCGTCCACGACGAGCAGCGACTCGCCGGTGAGCCGGCGGTGGGCGATCCGGCGCTCGTGCAGCGCGGCCACCGACTCCCAGAGCGAGGCCATCACCAGGTCGGTGACCTCCTCGTCGGCGAGCTCGTCCAGGGTCCGCCCCTCGACCTTGCCGTAGACCAGGATCGCGGCGTCCGGGCCCAGCTCGGAGGTGGCGACCAGCTGCGGTGCGCGGGCGCCCGAGGCGGCCGCCGCGTAGGCGATCAGGGCCTCCTGCTCCAGCGCCTGGCGCAGCGACTGCGGGCTGCGGCGCACCGCCACCGAGCGCAGCCGCAGCCGCCGCCAGGCGCGGTAGAAGAAGCCGGAGGCCTGCTGCTCGCGGTCGATGATGTGGACGTCCAGCGGCGGGCCGCTCTGCTGGGTCACGTAGTAGCGGCGGGTGCCGCCGGGCGCGTCCGGGGCGCGGTGGGCGCTGCGCGGGGTGAAGCCGACCTTGCGCAGGCCGATCATCAGGTGCTGGCCGGTGGGCCGGATGTTCGGGGAGCCGATCGCGTACAGCGTGCCGTAGGCGACGGACCAGCCGATCAGCACGGTGAGGAGCAGGGACAGCGGGGTGGTGTAGCCGCCGAGCAGCTCGGTGACCCCGCTGAAGACCACCACCACCCAGAGGGCGACCCGCCACCGGGGGCGGCTCGACATGCCGACCGCGGTCATGTAGGCGATCACCGGGGCCAGGTAGCCGTGCACCGGGTCGGTGAGGGTGCCGTTGCTGTTCATCGGCAGCCGGGTCAGCGCGTCCCGGATCTGCTCGGAGGCGCCTTCGGCCACCCACCAGTCGATGCCCAGCGAGACGCCGTAGGCGAGGACCGAGGCGAGCACCCCGTCGGCGACCCGCAGGCCGTCGCGTTTGATCAGCCGCTCGACCGCGAACGCCAGCGGCACGGCGAGCACCGCGACGCTGGAGAGCAGCCCGGTGACGGTGGACAGCACCGCGGAGAAGTGCGGCGCGTTGTCGGAGATGTCCTTCTCGATGCCGGTGGTGGTCGAGGTGGCGATGCCGGCCAGGACGAAGACGGCGACTATGCCGAGGACGCCGGCCAGGAAGCGGATCAGGTCGGACGGGCGGTGCGCCCGGGCGGCGAGCAGGGGCTCGTCGACGTCCAGGTACGGGGTGTCGTCCAGCGGGTCGTGCTGCTCGGGCAGCGGCCGCCGGGCCGGCGGTCCGGGTTCGACGGGCTCGACGGGTTCGGCGGGCCGCGGTCCGGCGGGTGCCGGTCGGGCGGGCTCGGTGGGCCCGGGTTCGACGGGCTCGACGGGTTCGACGGGGCGCGCCTGCGCGGGGGTCTTGATCGTCAGGTCCTTGATCAGGGAGACTTCCGGAGTCGGCCCTTCCGCGGGCCCGCCACCGGGAGCCGGGGGCACGGCGGCGGTGGACTCGTCGGAGTCCTCGTCCACGCCCACGTCAGCCGTCCCGGTCATCTGGTCTTGTCCTCGTATCACCACTCACCGCCCCGAAGATGGTGGCATGCCCCGGCGCCCCGTGCTGGACAGGGGGCGGATCGGGCGCGGCGGATCGTTCGTACGGGACCGCGGGTGCGCCCCCGTGCGGAAGAATGCCGCAGGTGACGGACGTAACAGACGACGGCCTCCCGGACGACCTGCCGCCCTTCGCCGAACTGGTGCTCGACCTCACCGAGCGGATTCCACCCGGCAGGGTGATGACCTACGGGGACGTTGCCGAGTACCTCGGCCAGGGCGGCCCCCGGCAGGTCGGCCGGGTGATGGCACTCTACGGCGGCTCGGTCCCCTGGTGGCGGGTGATCCGCGCCGACGGCCGCTTCCTGCCGGGGCACGAGCACCGCGCCCTCGCCCACTACGGCGAGGAGGGCACCCCGCTGCGCGAACTCGCCGACCCGCCCCGGGTCGACCTGCGCCGCGCCCGCTGGGACGGCCGGGAGGCGGCCGCCCGGCGGAGATCCCGCGAAACGGCCGCGCCGGCGGGAATGACGGGGCAGGATCGTAGGCTCGATACGGGCGGGCCCCGGCGGGCCCGCCCGGCCACGTCTCCCGCACAACCCCCAGGACCCGCCCCTTGAGCTCCCCCTACCGGCTCGTGCGCAGCCCGCTCGTCCAGCCCGACCCGCCCGTGCTGGACGCGTACCAGCGCGCCGTGGTCGAGCACGCCGGCGGACCGCTGCTGGTGCTCGCCGGCCCGGGCACGGGCAAGACCACCACCCTCGTCGAGGCCGTCGCCCGGCGGATCGAGGACGGCACCGACCCGGAGCGGATCCTCGTCCTCACCTTCAGCCGCAAGGCCGCCATGGAGCTGCGCGACCGGATGTCCGGCCGCCTCGGCGCCTCCGCCGCCGCCCCGCAGGCCACCACCTTCCACTCGTTCTGCTACGCCCTGCTGCGCGCCCACCAGGACCCCGGGGACTACGCCGAGCCGCTGCGGCTGCTCTCCGGACCGGAGCAGGACGTCATGGTCCGCGAGCTGCTCGCCGGCGGCGCCGAGGACGCCCGGCTCGGCAGCTCCCGCATCCACTGGCCGCTCGACCTGCGGGCCTGCCTGACCACCCGCGGCTTCGCCGACGAGGTCCGTGCCGTCCTCGCCCGCAGTCGCGAGCTCGGACTCGGCGAGGCCGAACTGGAGCGCTTCGCCCAGGGCGTCCAGCGGCCCGACTGGGCCGCCGCGGCGCACTTCCTCGCCGACTACCTCGACGTGCTCGACCTGCGGGGCGTCCTCGACTACGCCGAGCTCGTCCACCGCGCCGTGCTGCTCGCCGAACGCCCCGAGGTCGGCGAGGAACTGCGCCGCCGCTACGAGGTGGTCTTCGTCGACGAGTACCAGGACACCGACCCCTCCCAGGTCCGGCTGCTGCACCGGCTCGCCGGCGGCGGCGGGGACCTCGTCGCCGTCGGCGACCCCGACCAGTCGATCTACGCCTTCCGTGGCGCCGACATCAACGGCATCCTCGACTTCCCGCAGGCGTTCCGCCGGGCCGACGGCAGCCCCGCCGAGGTCAGGGTGCTGCGGGTCTCCCGCCGCTCCGGCGCCCTGCTGCTCGCCGCCTCCCGGGAGATCGCCCGCCGGATGCCGATGGGCCGGCTGCCCGCCGACAAGCTCGCCCAGCACCGCGCCCTGCTGCCCTCCCGCGAGGGCGGCCGGGTCGAGGTGTACACCTACCCCACCCCCGGCGCCGAACTCGACTCGATCGCCGACCTGCTGCGCCGCGCCCACCTGGAGGACGGTGTCCCCTGGGGCGAGATGGCCGTCCTGGTCCGGGCCGGCGGCCGCTCCATCCCCGGCGTGCGGCGGGCGCTCAGCGCCGCCGGCGTCCCGCTGGAGATCGACGGCGACGACCTGCCGCTGCGCGAGGAGCCCGCCGTCGCCCAGCTGCTGCTCGCCCTGCGGCTCTGCGCCGAGCAGGCCGACCGCGACCGGCACGGCGACGCCGACCGGCCCGACCCGCTCACCACCGACCTCGCCCGCACCCTGCTCACCGGCCCGCTCGGCGGCCTCGACGGCTCCGACCTGCGCCGCCTCGGCCGCGCCCTGCGCGAGGAGGAGCGCGCCGCCCTGCGCGCCGACGGCGACCCGAGCGCCCCCCGCCCGGCCGACGAGCTCATCCGGGAGGCGCTCGCCGAGCCCGAGCGGCTGGTCGCCCTGGACCCCGGCCACGCCCGCCGGGCGCGCGACCTCGGCACCCTGCTGCGCAAGGTCCGCGAGGCCCTGGCCGGCGGCTGCACGGCCGAGGACGCGCTCTGGGAGCTGTGGGACGGCAGCCGCCGCTGGCGCGAACGCCTCGAACGGGCCGCCCTGCGCGGCGGCGCCGCCGGCCGCAACGCCGACCGCGACCTCGACGCGCTGTGCGCCCTGTTCGAGACCGCGGCCCGCGCCGAGGAACAGGTCACCGGCCACCGCGGCGCCCTCGACCTGCTCGCCGAGCTCGACGCCCAGGACATCGCCGCCGACACCCTCACCGTCCGCGCCGTGCGCCCCGAGGCCGTCCGCCTGATGACCGCCCACCGCTCCAAGGGCCTGGAGTGGCGCCTCGTCGTCGTCGCCGGGGTCCAGGACGGCCTCTGGCCCGACCTGCGCCGCCGCGGCTCCCTGCTGGAGGCCGACCGGATCGGCCGCGACGGCCTCGCCGAGCCGCTCTCCCCGGCCGCCCTGCTCGGCGAGGAGCGCCGCCTCTTCTACGTCGCCGCCACCCGCGCCAGGGAGCGGCTGATCGTCACCGCCGTCAAGGCGCCCGCCGACGACGGCGACGAACCCTCCCGCTTCCTGCGCGAGCTCTACCGCGAGGACGTCGACCCCCGGACCGGCAAGGTGGTGCGCCGCACCCCGCCCGTCACCGTCGAGGACGTCACCCACCGCCCGCGCCGCCCGCTGTCCGTCCCCGCGCTGGTCGCCGAACTGCGCGCGGTCACCGTCGACCCGTCCCGCTCGCCCGAGCTGCGCCGGGCAGCCGCCGAACGGCTCGCCCGCCTGGCCGCCGCCACCGACGACGAGGGCCTGCCGCTGGTGCCCGTCGCCCACCCCGACCGCTGGTGGGGGCTGGACGACGCCACCGCCGCCCCCGACCCGCTGCGCAGCCCCGACCTGCCGGTGCGGCTGTCCGGCAGCGGCCTGGAGCAGCTGGAGAGCTGCTCGCTGCAGTGGTTCCTGGAGAAGGAGGTCAAGGCCCAGGGCCCCGGCTCCGCCGCCCAGGGCTTCGGCAACGTCGTGCACGCCCTCGCCGACGAGGTCGGCTCCGGGCGCGCGCCCGCCGACCTCGCCGTCCTGATGGAACGCCTGGACACGGTCTGGGACGCGCTGGCCTTCGACGCGCCCTGGAAGTCCCACCAGGAGAAGACCGAGGCCCGGGCCGCCCTGGAGCGCTTCCTCAACTGGCACGTGCTGGAGCGGGGGCGCGACGTCGTCGCCACCGAGCACGGCTTCGACGTCACCCTCGACGTCGGCGGCGTCTCGGTGCGCATCCGCGGCTCGATGGACCGGGTCGAGAAGGACCGGGCCGGACGCGCCTACGTGGTCGACTTCAAGACCGGCAAGCAGATCCCCACCGAGAAGTCGCTGCCCGAGCACAAGCAGCTCGCCGTCTACCAGCTCGCCGTCCGGGCCGGGGCGCTCAACGCCCTGCCCGGGTTCGACGAGCGGCCCCCGGCCGCCGGCGGCGCCGAACTCGTCCACCTGCGCGAACCCGCCGCCAAGGCCGTCCAGGACGTCCCCAGGGTGCAGCGGCAGGAGCCGCCGGAGGGCGAGCCGTGGATCGAGAACCTGCTCGCCGACGCGGCCGGCAAGGTCCTCGCGGAGCGCTTCGTCCCGCAGACCGGTGGCGGCTGCGACCGCTGCTCGTTCCGCCGCAGCTGCTCCGCCCAGCGCGACGGGGCGCAGCTGCTGTAGGGCCTGCCCGGCGAGCCCGTCCTTCGGGCCGGGCGCCGGGCCCGGGTGCGGGGGGGGGCGGAGTAGCCAGGGTCACTCCGGCCGGGCGTCCGGAGTGTCGGTCCGGCCCGTTAACGTTGCGGGGTGACAGCCGTGCTCAGCCATCCCGACCAGCTCAAGGAGCTGTTGGGCATCCCGTTCAACCGGGAGCAGATGGCGGCCATCGGCGCACCCCTGGAGCCGGCCGTGATCGTGGCCGGCGCCGGCTCCGGCAAGACCACGGTGATGGCCGCCCGGGTGGTCTGGCTGGTCGGCTCCGGCGCCGTGCGGCCCGAGGAGGTCCTCGGCCTCACCTTCACCAACAAGGCCGCCGGGGAGCTCGCCGAACGCGTGCGCACCGCGCTGCGGGTCTGCGGGCTCGGGCTCCCCCCGGCCGAGGGCTGGGGGAGGGGCGCCGACCAGGACGACGCCGAGTCGCTCGGCGAGCCGGAGATCTCGACCTACCACGCCTTCGCCGGCCGATTGCTCAAGGAGCACGGCCTGCGCATCGGCATCGAGCCGGACGTGCGGCTGCTGGCCGACGCCACCCGTTTCCAGCTCGCCGCCAAGGTGCTGCGCACCGCCCGCGGCCCGTTCCCCGCACTGACCGGCACCTTCGCCAACCTGGTCGCCGACCTGATCGCGCTGGACGGCGAGCTCGCCGAGCACCTGGTCGAGCCGGCCGCCCTGCGCACCCACGACGAGGAGCTGCTGGACGCCCTCGCCACCGTCAAGCTGACCAACGACGACCTGCGGGCCGTCCCGGCCACCGCACGGGCCCGACTGGAGCTGTTGCGCCTGGTCGAGGAGTACCGGCGGCGCAAGCGGGCCGCCGGGCTGATGGACTTCGGCGACCAGATAGCCGCCGCCGCCCGGCTCGCCCAGGACCGGGCCGAGGTCGGCGAGCTGCTGCGCGGCCAGTTCCGGGTCGTGCTGCTCGACGAGTACCAGGACACCTCGGTCGCCCAGCGGCTGATGCTCGCCGGCCTCTTCGGCGCGGGCCCCGACGGCCGGGGCGGCGGGCACCCCGTCACCGCCGTCGGCGACCCCTGCCAGGCGATCTACGGCTGGCGCGGTGCCTCGGTCGCCAACCTCGACGAGTTCCCCCGGCACTTCCCGCGGGCCACCGGCGGGCCCGCCGCCCGCTACGCGCTCAGCGAGAACCGCCGCAGCGGCGGGCGCCTGCTCGCCTTCGCCAACGAGCTCGCCGCCCCGCTGCGGGCCATGCACGAGGGCGTCGAGGCGCTGCGCCCGGCGCCCGGCGCCGAGCAGGAGGGCTACGTGCGGGCCGCGCTGCTGCCCACGCACGCCGAGGAGGTCGACTGGCTCGCCGACTCGATCGCCCACCTGGTGCGCACCGGCACCGCGCCGGGCCGGATCGCGGTGCTCTGCCGGGGCGGCGCGGCCTTCCCGGACATCCACGCGGCGCTGGTCGCCCGGGAGGTCCCGGTCGAGGTGGTGGGCCTGGGCGGACTGCTGCAACTGCCCGAGGTGGCCGACCTGGTGGCGGTCTGCGAGGTGCTCCAGGACCCGACCGCCAACGCCGCGCTGGTGCGGCTGCTGATCGGTCCGCGCTGGCGGATCGGCCCGCGCGACCTCGCGCTGCTCGGGCGCCGCGCCGCCGAGCTGGTGCGCACCGACCGGCCGGAGGGCGTGGAGGCGCTGACGGCGGCCGTCGCCGAGGCCGACCCCACCGAGGTGGTGTCGCTGGCCGACGCGGTGGAGACCTTCCTCGACGCGGACCAGCCCGACGAGCTCCCCTTCTCCGCCGAGGCCCGGGTCCGCCTGGCCCGCCTCGCCCAGGAGCTGCGCGACCTGCGCCGCTCGCTCGCCGACCCGCTGATGGACGTGCTGCACCGGGTGCTGACCGTCACCGGCCTGGAGGTCGAACTCGCCGCCTCCCCGCTGGCGCTGGCCGCCCGGCGGCGGGAGACCCTGCACGCCTTCCTGGACGTCGCCGCCTCCTTCGCCGACCTCGACGGGGACCCGGGCCTGGCCGCCTTCCTCGCCTTCCTGCGCGCCGCCCAGGAGTACGAGCGCGGCCTGGACAGCAGCCTGCCCGGCGGCGAGGACACCGTGAAGGTGCTCACCGCGCACAAGTCCAAGGGCCTGGAGTGGGACGTGGTCGCCGTCCCCGGGCTGGTGAAGGGCGCGTTCCCCTCCGGCAGCCCGCGCGAGCGCTGGACCAGCACCAAGCGGGTGCTCCCGCACGCCCTGCGCGGCGACGCGGCCACCCTGCCGGACGTGCGCGGCGGCTGGAACGGCAAGTCGATGACGGCCTTCCGGCAGCAGCTGGCCGAGCACGCCGGGATCGAGGAACTGCGCCTGGGCTACGTCGCTTTCACCCGCCCGCGCGCCCTGCTGCTGGCCTCCGGGCACTGGTGGGGCCCGAGCCAGAAGACCGTCCGCGGTCCGTCCGCCTTCCTGGAGAAGCTGCGCGAGCACTGCGAGCTGCCCGGCGCCGGCGAGGTGGAGTGCTGGGCCGAGCAGCCGGAGAAGGGCGCCGAGAACCCGGCGCTGGCCGCGGTGGTGGACCGCCCGTGGCCGCTGCCGCTGGACCCGGCCGCCCAGCACGCCCGCCGCCGGGTCGCCGCGGTGGTCCGCGCCCGGGTGGCCGGGCTGGGGGCCGAGCCGGTGCCCGTCGAGCCGATGGCCGTCGAGGACCAGCGCCAGTTGGCCTCCTGGGACCGCGACCTCACCTCCCTGCTGGGCGAGTTGGAGCGCTCCCGGCGCACCGCCCGCGACGTTCCGCTGCCCGCCGCGCTGTCGGCCACCCAGCTCCTGCGGCTGGCCGCCGACCCGGACGGCTTCGCCCGCGACCTGGCGCGGCCGATGCCGCGCCCGCCGCAGCCGGCCGCCCGGCGCGGCACCCGCTTCCACGCCTGGCTGCAGTCCCGGATCGAGCCGCTGATGCTGATCGAGCCGGGCGCGCTGCCCGGTGCGGACGACGACGGGATCGAGGACGAGCAGGACCTGGAGCGGCTCAAGGAGGCGTTCCTGCGCACCCCGTACGCCCAGCGCCGGCCGCACCGGGTGGAGGCGCCGTTCCACCTGGTGCTCGGGGGGCGGGTGGTGCGCGGCCGGATCGACGCGGTCTACCGGGACGGTGACGGGGAGTCGGAATCCGGTGGTGCGTCACGCTACGAAGTGGTGGACTGGAAGACCCACCGCGAGGAGACCGCCGATCCGTTGCAGCTCGCGGTGTACCGGATCGCCTGGGCGGAGCAGGCGGGCGTTCCGCCCGAGCAGGTCACGGCTTCGTTCCTGTACGTCCGCAGCGGGCGGATCGTCCGCCCGACAGGACTTCCCGACCGAAAAGAGTTGGAACGGCTCCTGATCGGGAACAGTGAATAATGAGTCACGCAGAGCATCCAAGTCATCACGGCAACGCCCGAAACCTGTGCGTCATGCACGTTTCGCGCCTATTGTGGGGTCGGTAACCGGTCAACCCCCGTGCTCCGGCCGCCAGCGAGGCCCGCATTCCCTAACCCTCAGTCATCACCGCAGGTGCCCCAGGGCATCGGCGTCTTCTGCTGGAGAGATCGACGTTGAGCGCGACCGGATGGATCAGAGAGCGGTTCACCGGGCCGACCCCGGGACCCGCTCCGGGCGCGACCGGCACCTGGCCGAGGACGGCGCTCGCGCTGCCCTTCCTCGGCATGGCGCTGATCGTCGCCCTCGACTACGTCAGCAACACCGAGGTGACGGTCGAACCGGCCCTCACCGCCGTCCCCGCGCTGGCCGCCGTGGTCAGCCGCCGCACCTGGTACCCGCTCGCCATCGGTCTGTGCACCGAGACCGTGGCCTTCCTGATGGCCCTGCGCAGCGACGCGCTCGACCAGTCCGTGCACGCCGCCAGCGTCTTCGCGATCCTGCTGGTCGCCACCATCGGCTGGGTCAGCGCGACCCTGCGGCTGCGCCAGGAGCGGGCGCTGGCCGACGCCCAGCTCGTCGCCTCGATCGCCCGCCGGGTGCTGCTGCGGCCCGTCCCCGAGCGGGTCGGCACCGTCCGGGCGGCCGTCCACTACGAGGCCGCCGCCGCGCACGCCAGGATCGGCGGCGACCTGTACGAGGTGGTCAACACCCGCCACGGCGTGCGGGCCGTGGTCGGCGACGTCCGCGGCAAGGGCCTCGGCGCGGTCGAGACGGCCGCCGCGGTGCTGGGCGCCTTCCGTGAGGCCGCCCACCAGGAGGGCGCGCTGGACCGGGTGGCCGGCTGGCTGGCCGTCAGCCTCGACCGGGCCCTGCACGAGAACGACCACCCGGGCGTGGAGGAGGAGTTCGTCACCCTGGTGCTGATCGGCGTCGGGCCGGACGGCACCGCGGAGCTCGTCAACTGCGGCCACCCCGCCCCGCTGCTGCTGCGCGGCGGGGAGGTCAGGCCGCTCGAACTCGCCGAGACCGTCCCGCCGCTGGGGGTCCTCGACCCCGCCGACGTCCGGCCGCCGGTGCACCGGGTGCCGCTGCGTTCCGGCGACCGCGTACTGCTGTTCACCGACGGGGTGATCGAGGCCCGGGACCGCTCGGGCGCCTTCTACCCGCTCGCCGAGCGCCTCCCGCGCTGCGCCGACGGCCGCCCGGCCGAGGTCCTGCAGCGCCTGCACGAGGACGTGGTCCGCCACGTCGGCCGCCAGCTCGGCGACGACGCGGCGATGCTGCTGCTCCAGTACGAGCCCCCGTCCGTCCAGGGCGCCCGACTGCCCCACCAGAACGGAGTCCTGGCCCACCGGACGTAGGGCCCGTCCACTTCCTAGAGCGAGACCTCCACCAGCAGCGGCCGGTGGTCGGAGACGGCCGCGCGCGGTGCCGCGGCCGGGCCGACGGCCGTGCGCGGCACGCCGATCGCCAGCACGTGGTCGAACTGCACCGCCGGCCGGTGCGATGGGTAGGTGGGCGTGCGGGCCAGGTCGTACCAGCCCTGCAGCCGGGCCCGGGGTTCGCGCACCCGGCGTCGGCGCGGCTCGGCCAGGGCGGGCCGCGCCCGCCGGGCCGCCCGCAGTTCGCGCACCCGGGCGCGCGGCGCGGTGCGCTCCAGCGCGGTCGCGCCGCCGAGGACGGTGCGCGGCACCGCGCCGACCAGGTTGAAGTCGCCGAGCACCAGGTAGGGCTGCGGCAGGTCGGCGATCCAGCGCCGGATGCCGGCCAGTTGCGCCATGTTCCACCCGGGGACGAAGGAGAGGTGCGCGGCGACCACGGTGAACGGCCCGCGGTCGCCCTCGAGCACCGCGGCCAGCGCCGCCCGCGGTTCGTCCGGCACGGGGGTGAGACCGCGCCGGCCGGCCACCCGCAGGGGCAGCCCGAACGGTGCCGGGGCGAACCGGCGGGCCCGCCAGTGCCGCACCGGCAGCCGGGTCAGCAGCGCGGTGCCGTAGGACGGAGGGGCGCCGTCGCCGACGTCGCCGGGGCCGTAGACCCGCAGGCCGCCGGGCACGGACGGCTCCGGCACCCAGCCGGCCACCGGTGCGGGCCGGCCGTGCAGGGCGGCGGCGAAGCGCCAGTCGGCGGCGCCCATGGCCTTGGCGGCCACCGCGGTCTGGTCGGTCCCGCCGGAGCGGGACTGGTGGCGGTCCACCTCCTGCAGGGCGAGCACGTCGGCGTCGAGGGCGGCCACCGCGTCCGCCAGCGGGCCGCCGGCGTCGGCCGGGTAGGGCCGCGGGGCGCCGTCGGGGGCGAGCGGCTGACCGTGCAACAGGTTGAAGGTGGCGATGCGCAACTGGCTCACACCGCACGACGGTACCCGCTCGACGGGGGAGGGGGCGGCTTGAGCCGGTAGGGCATACCGGGTATACATACTCGGTATGTCCATCCGTCACGGTCTGCTCGCCCTGCTCGACCAGGGCCCGCGCTACGGCTACCAACTGCGCACCGAGTTCGAGGCGCGCACCGGCGCCACCTGGCCCCTCAACGTCGGGCAGGTCTACACCACGCTGTCCCGCCTGGAGCGCGACGGCCTGGTCGAGTCCGCGGGGGAGGACGAGGAGGGGCACCAGTTCTACGCCGTCACCGATGCGGGACGCGCCGAACTGCGGGCCTGGTTCGACACCCCGGTGCCCCGGACCAACCCCCCGCGCGACGAGCTGGCGATCAAGCTCGCCATGGCCGTCACCGTCCCGGGCGTGGACGTCGGCGCCGTCGTCCAGGGCCAGCGCCGGCACAGCATCAAGGCGCTGCAGGACTACACCCGGCTCAAGGGCCGCGCCCTGGCCGGCGGCGCCGCGCCGGGGGAGAAGGGCCGGCCGGGTGCGGTGCCCACCGAGGGCAACGACCTCGCCTGGCTGCTCGTCCTCGACCAGCTGATCTTCCAGACCGAGGCGGAGATCCGCTGGCTCGACCACTGCGAGACCCGGCTCGCCCAGCACGCGCAGACCCTGCAGGCCCGCGCCGCCGAGGCCGCCCGCGACGGCGGGGCCACCGCCACCGCACCCGGCCGCCGCCGCTCACGGACCTGAGCCCGGCCACAAGGAACCACCGGCTCGGCCCCGACACCGAGCCCACGACCAGCAAGGGGGGAATCGTGTCCCACTCGGACCCGACCCGGCACACACCGGTGCTGCACCTGGAGAACGTCACCCGCGTCCACGGACAGGGCGCCGCGGAGGTGCAGGCGCTGCGCGGCATCGACCTGAAGGTCCACCCCGGCGAGTTCGTCGCCGTCATGGGCCCGTCCGGCTCCGGCAAGTCGACCCTGCTCACCCTGGCCGGCGGCCTGGACAGCCCCAGCAGCGGCCAGGTCCTCGTCGAGGGCGTCGCCCTCGGCGGACTCACCCGCAAGCGGCTCGCCCAGGTCCGTCGCCGCGCCGTCGGCTACGTCTTCCAGGACTACAACCTGATCCCGGCGCTCACCGCCGCGGAGAACATCTCGCTGCCCCGCGAACTCGACGGCCTCTCCGCCCGTGCCGCCCGCCGCGAGGCGCACGCCGCCCTGGAGGAGCTCGGCATCCCCGAGCTCGCCGACCGCTTCCCCGACGACATGTCCGGCGGCCAGCAGCAGCGCGTCGCCATCGCCCGCGCCCTGATCGGCGACCGCCGCCTCGTCCTCGCCGACGAACCCACCGGCGCCCTCGACTCCACCACCGGCGAGGCCGTCCTCGCCGTGCTGCGCGCCCGTTGCGACGCCGGCGCCGCCGCCATGATGGTCACCCACGAGGCCCGGCACGCGGCCTGGGCCGACCGCGTCGTCTTCCTGCGGGACGGCCGGATGGTCGACGAGAGCGCCAGCCAGGACGCCGCCAGCCTGCTCGTCACCGCCGCCACCAACAGCCTGAAGGTGGACGAGTGAAGCTCAGCGCCTGGCGGGTCGCCCTGCGCATCGCCCGCCGTGACGCGCTGCGCGCCAAGGGCCGCAGCGCCCTCGTCATCGCCATGGTCGCGCTGCCGGTCCTCGGCGTCGCGGGCGCCGACGTGGTGTTCCGCAGCGCCGAGCTCGACCCGGGCGAACGCGTCGTGCGGATCATGGGGCAGTCCGCCGGCGAGCTCCAGATGATCGAACGCGGCTCCACCGTCCTGCAGGCGCCCGACCCCGACACGGGCGTGTACGTCCAGAACCCCAAGGACGACGCCAAGAAGGGCGCGCCCCCGCAGTACACCCCGGCCCAGCGCCGCAGCCTGGACACCGAACCGGCCGACCTGGCGAAGCAGCTGCTCCCGGCCGGCGCCACCCTCGTGCCCGAGCGGCAGGGGCCCTACACCTCGGCCAGCAGCGCCGAGGGCCTGCTCAGCACCCAGACCACCGAGGCCGACCTGACCGACCCGGTGTGGCGCGGCCGGCTCGACCGGGTCAAGGGCCGCGCCCCCGAGCGGGACGGTGAGGTCGCGGTGACCACGGCGTTCCTCGCCCGCTCCGGCCTCAAGGTCGGCGACCGGACCACCGTCCGGGGCCTGGAGGCCACGCCGTTCACCATCACCGGCGTCTACGAGTACCCGGGCGAGCTCACCGCCACCGAGATCATCGCCCGGCCCGGCACCCTGATCGACCCGCTCGCCAAGCTCCCCGGCGCCGTCCAGAGCCGCAGCGCCGGCACCGGCGCGCCCACCCGCTGGCTGGTCGAGCTCCCGGCCGGGGCCGTCCTCGACTGGCCCAAGGTCACCGAGCTGGGCGGCTACGGCTTCACCCTCGCCTCGCGGGCCGTCCTGCTCGACCCGCCGGCCCGCGCCGACGTGCCCTACTACACCCAGGCCGACAAGCAGCGGGTCACCGAGACCTCCTACTTCGACCGGACCTCCGTCGTCATGCTCGCCACCGTGGTCGGCATGGCCCTGCTGGAGATCGTGCTGCTCGCGGGCCCCGCCTTCGCCGTCGGGGCCAGGCGCTCCCGGCGGCAGCTCGGCCTGCTCGCCGCCGGCGGCGGTGACCGGGCGCAGGTCCGGGCCGTCGTGCTCGGCGGCGGCGTCGTCCTCGGCGTCACCGGCGCCGTGGTCGGCCTCGCCCTCGGCGTCGGCCTGGTCGCCCTGCTGCGCACCCAGGCCGAGGAGTACTCGGGCAGCCGCTTCGGCCACTTCGACCTGCAGCCGCTCGACCTCGTCGGCGTGCTCCTGGTCGGCCTGGTCACCGGCCTGCTCGCCGCCGTCGTCCCCGCCGTCCAGGCCTCCCGCCAGGACGTCGTCGCCGCCCTCACCGGGCGTGACTCGCTCAAGCCGCCGAACCGCAAGCTCGCCGTCCTCGGCCTGCTGATGGTCGCCGGCGGTGCGGCGCTCGCCCTGCTCGGCGCCACCAGCGGCTTCGCCAGCCGGAGCCTGGCCGTCCTCGGCGGCTCCGTGATCGCCGAGCTCGGCATGGTCGCCCTCACCCCCTACCTGGTCGGGCTGTTCGGGAAGCTCGGACGCTGGCTCTCGCTCGGCCCCCGGCTCGCCCTGCGCGACTCGGTGCGTCACCGCGGCCGGACGGCTCCCGCCGTCGCCGCCGTGATGGCCGCCGTCGCCGGCTCGGTCGCGGTCGGCGTCTACCTCGCCAGCTACGAGGAGCAGGGCCGCCGCGAGTACGTGGCCTCCGGCCCCTCGGGCGCCGTCATGCTCGGCGGCGGGTACGCCTCCAACGGCCAGGAGAAGCTGCTGCCGCAGATGCGCGACGCCGTCGAGCGCAACATCCCCGGCCTCGGCCAGCGCGCCGACGTCCTGCGGATCAACTACAAGGGCGACTGCTCCGACGGGAACAGCTGCGGCTACGCCCGGATCGAACTGCCCAAGGACCTGCGCTGCCCCGCCTACGAGGGCGACGACCAGCGCGACCCGGAGGAGATCGAGCGCATCGTCCGCTCCGACCCGCGCTGCCAGACGGGCGGCCGCCGCGCCAGCCACTTCGGCGACCTCTCCGCCGGCGACGCCACCCTGCTGCGCAACCTCTACGGCGTCACCGCCCCGGCCGCCGGCGAGGCCCTCGCCGCGGGGCGGGCGGTGGTCTTCGACGCCCGCTACATCAAGGACGGCAAGGTCGTCGTCGAGCTCAACGAGCCCTCGGACGAGGCCGCCGACGGCTCGGTCAGGACCCGGCCCAAGCGCACCGAGGTCGCCGTCGACGCCGTCCTCGCACCGGCCGCGATCCCGGGCGCCGGCCAGGCCGTGATCAGTCCGCAGACCGCCGCGCGCCTCGGCCTCACCACCTCCCCGGCCGGGTCGGTCTGGCTGCCCGACGCCGTCCCCTCGGACGGCGCCGAGCAGAAGGCCAACGGCGCGCTGTCCAGGCTCACCGACCAGCAGGGCCTCACGGTCGAGCGCGGCTACCAGTCCAAGACCGGGCTGATCGGCCTGGGCCTGTCGGTCTTCGCCGCCATCGTCGCCCTGGGCGCGGCCGGCATCGCCACCGGTCTCGCCGCCGCCGACTCCCAGCGCGACCTGACCACCCTCGCGGCGGTCGGCGCCGAGCCCCGGATCCGGCGCTCGCTGTCGGGCTTCCAGTGCGGGGTCATCGCGGCGATGGGCACCCTGCTGGGCATCGTCTCCGGGGTCGTGCCCGGGGTGGCCCTGCGCAAGGTCGAGGCCGCCGCGCACAGCTATCCCGGGATGAGCCCCGATGCGGTCGCGAACCAGGGGATCGTGGTCTTCCCGTGGCCCACCATCACCGTCACCGTGGTGGTGCTGCCGCTGCTCGCGGCCGGGCTGGCGGCGCTGCTCACCCGTTCGCGGATCTCGCTGCTGCGCCGCTCCGGCTGAGGCCCGCGCGTCGCCCCGTCACCCCCGGCAGCCCTCGGCGGCGGCCGGGGGTGACGGATGTTACAGCTCCCGCGGCGCCCGGCAGCCGGACGGCCGGGGCGGGCACCCGCACGGGCGAACTAAAGTCGTCCGTATGACGAGAACCCCGGACAGCGTCGTCCGCTCCTTCATCGACCAGCACTGGTCCGAATTCCTCGCGGACCTCTCCGAGTGGCTGACCATCCCCTCGGTCTCCGCCGACCCGGCCCGGGCCGGCGACGTGCGGCGCTCCGCCGAGTGGCTGGCCGCCAAGCTGCGCGACACCGGCTTCCCGGTGGCCGAGGTGTGGGAGACCGACGGCCTGCCGGCGGTGTTCGCCGAGTGGCCCTCCGGGGACGACTCCGCCCCGACCGTCCTGGTCTACGGGCACCACGACGTGCAGCCGGCCGCCAGGGAGGACGGCTGGGACACCGAGCCGTTCACCCCGACCGTGGTCGACGGGCGGCTGTTCGCCCGCGGTGCGGCCGACGACAAGGGCCAGGTGTTCTTCCACACCCTGGGCCTGCGCGCCCACCTGGAGGCCACCGGCCGCACCGCGCCGGCCGTCAACCTCAAGCTGCTGATCGAGGGCGAGGAGGAGTCCGGCTCGCCGCACTTCGCCGACCTGGTCCGGCGGGAGGCCGAGCGGCTGGCCGCCGACGTGGTCGTCATCTCGGACACCGGCATGTGGTCCGAGACCACGCCGACCGTCTGCACCGGCATGCGCGGCCTGGCCGACGCCCAGATCGACCTGTACGGTCCGGACGCCGACATCCACTCCGGCTCCTTCGGCGGTGCGGTGCCCAACCCGGCCGAGGTCGCCGCGGAGCTGGCCGCCGGCCTGCACGACGCCGACCGCCGGGTGGCCGTCCCGGGCTTCTACGACGGTGTGGTCGAGCTGACGGAGCGCGAGCGCGAGCTCTTCGCCGAGCTGCCCTTCGACGAGGAGCAGTGGCTGCGGGTCGCGAAGTCGTACGGCACCCGCGGCGAGGCCGGCTACACCACCCTGGAGCGGGTCTGGGCCCGTCCGACCGCCGAGGTCAACGGCCTGTGGGGCGGCTACACCGGCCCCGGCGGCAAGACGATCGTGCCGTCCTCGGCGCACCTCAAGCTCTCCTTCCGGCTGGTCGCCGGGCAGGAGGTGGAGAAGGTCCGGGAGGCCGTCCGCGCGTGGGTGGCCGAGCGGGTGCCCGAGGGCATCCGCCACGAGCTGGTCTTCCCGGGCGCGACCCGGGCCTGCCTGACCCCGCTGGACCACCCGGCGCTGCAGTCCACCGTCCGGGCGATGGGCCGGGCCTTCGGACAGCGGATCCTCTTCACCCGCGAGGGCGGCTCCGGCCCCGCCGCGGACCTGCAGGACGTGCTCGGTGCGCCGGTGCTGTTCCTCGGCATCTCGGTGCCCTCGGACGGCTGGCACTCGATCAACGAGAAGGTCGAGCTGGACCTGCTCGCCAAGGGCGTGGAGACCGCCGCGTACCTGTGGGGCGACCTGGCCGAGAACTTCCGGCCCGGCGCGTGAGCGCACCGCGGGACGGGCGACCCGGCGTGCCCGTCACGCCGGGGCACGCCGGCCCGGTCCCGGCGCGGGCGGCCTCCGGGCGCGCCACGGCCGGCAGATCACTCATCCGGATGATTCACCACGTGGGGATGGAACGAAGTGAGCACCGTGCCTGAGACCGAACCCCGGCTGCCCCTGGCACTGGCCCGGGCCGGAGTGGACCGGGCGGCCGAGCACCGGTTCGACGAGCCCTGGCTGGCGGCGGCCTGGAGCCACCCGGCGACCCGGGTGCTGCCCATCGCCGGCGGCGAGGCGTTCGTCGTCGACACCGCGCAGGGCACCGAACTCGTGCTGCTGCCCTCCTTCGAGGCGCCGCAGACCGGGGACCGGTACTTCCTCGGCACCGACGAGGACGGCGTCTCCTACTTCGCACTGGCCGGCGAGAGCCTGCCCGGCCGGCTGGACGGCGACGCCCGCCCGGCCGGGCTGCGCGAGGTCGGCGCGCTGCTGTCGGACCGGGACGCCGGACTGCTGGTGCACGCCGTGGCGCTGGAGCACTGGCACCGGCTGCACAGCTTCTGCTCCCGCTGCGGGCACCCGACGGAGAAGGCCGGCGCCGGGCACGTGCGGCGCTGCACCTCCTGCGCGGCCGAGCACTACCCGCGCACCGACCCGGCGGTGATCATGGTGATCACCGACGAGCAGGACCGCTGCCTGCTCGGCCGCCAGGCGCTGTGGCCGGAGGGCCGCTGGTCGACCCTGGCCGGGTTCGTCGAGCCGGGGGAGTCGATCGAGCAGGCCGTGGTGCGCGAGGTGCAGGAGGAGGCCGGCGTCCGGGTCGGCGAGGTGCACTACGTGGCCAGCCAGCCCTGGCCGTTCCCGTCCAGCCTGATGCTCGGCTTCACCGGCCGGGCGCTGCCGGACGGCACGGCGATCACCGTGGACGGCGAGGAGCTGGCCGAGGCGCGCTGGTTCTCCCGCGAGGAGCTGCGGGCCGGGATGGCGGCGGGGGAGATCCTGCCGCCGTCCGGGATCTCGATCGCCCGCCACCTGGTGGAACTCTGGTACGGCGAACCGCTGCCGTCGTCGGCGCGCTGGTAATTCCGGCCGAATGGGGGCGCGTGGCTTATGCCGCGCGCCCCCATTCGTCTTTGCAATCCCTTCCCGATTCCGACACGAGCGGATGTTCGTAGTCGGACGGGCCAGTTCTGCTACCGCCCGGTGCCGCCCGGCGTGCGGGCCCCACCCGGGCGGACGACATTGCCGGAAACGGCTGAAAACGCGTCACCGCGCTCGCTAGATTCACTCGGGTGACAATCCCCCGGGGCACCGCCCAATCCCCCAAATACCAGCGACTCGCCGCCGACCTGCGCCGCCGGATCGCCGAGGGCGAGTTCACCGCCGACGCCGCCCTGCCGGTCGAGAGCGAACTGGAGCGCCAGTACGGAGTCGCCCGCAACACCGTCCGGCTCGCCGTCGACGTCCTGGTCAACGAGGGCCGCCTGGTCCGCCTCCAGGGCAAGGGCACCTACCTGCGGGAGCACCCCGTCCTGGACCACCGCGCGTACGGGCCGACGCTCGCCCCGGCCGCCCGCGACTGCCTGGCCCTGCCCTCCGCCGTCTACCTCGGCGAGGCCGCCGAGGCCGGCCGCGAGCTCACCACCGACTTCGAGATGATGATCGTCCGGGCCCGGGTCGACATCGCCGAGCGGCTCGGGCTGCGCCCCGGCGAGGCCATCGTGGTCCGCCGCCAGCTGCGGCTGCTCGACCGCGAGCCCTACTCGATCGAGGAGAGCCACTACCGCGCCGGGCTCGCCGCCGGCACCCCGTTGATGGAGCCGGACCCGGTCGAGGGCGGCGACGAGGCCGTCCTCGAGGGGCTCGGCCGCACCGAGATCGGCGCCGTCGACCACCTGGTCGCCCGGATGCCCGGCCCCGAGGAGGCCCAGTGGTTCCAGGGCGGCCCCGGTGTGCCCCTGGTGGTGCAGACCCGCGTCACCTACGACCGGCGCGGGCCCGTCCGGGTCATCGAGACCCGGTACTCGGCCGACCGCAGCCGGCTCGTCTACGGCGTCGGCGACCTCGGCGCGCGGGTCACCCTGCCGGCGCCCGCCGCACCCGTCGACCCCGCCCGGGCCGACGCGCCGTGACGCGCGCCGGCCCGGCCGTCCGGGCCGGCTCAGGCCGCCAGGGCCTTCTTGACCTGCAGCAGGCTCGGGTTGGTCATGACGACCTGCTCGCCGCCGCCGGCCGGCTTCACCAGCACCGTCGGGACCGTCTGGTTGCCGTTGTTCACGGACTCGACGAAGGACGCCGACGCCGGGTCCTCCTCGATGTTGATCTCGGTGTAGCCGATGCCTTCACGGTCCAGCTGGCTCTTGAGCCGGTTGCAGTAACCACACCAGGTCGTGCTGTACATCGTCACGGTGCCGGACATCGAGGGGACTCCTTCGGAAGGGGGGTGCGTACGGTCTCTGGACCGAACGTCCACCGGGCGGCGGGCATTCCGACACCCTGTCGACCGCACTGCGGAGCGATCATCCTCCGATCGCACCGGCCCTGTGGACAACCCCGCCACCGTTGTCCCACCGGGCTGAGAGGATGGAACGCATGCAGGAAGACCTCTTGAGCGGCAGCCCGTCCGACGGCCCCCACGGCTCCCCCTGGGCCGACCCCGGGGCCGCCACGGGCCCCGACGCCGTGCTCGCCGGGCTCGACCCCGAGCAGCGCGCCGTCGCCACCGCCCTGCAGGGCCCCGTCTGCGTGCTGGCCGGGGCCGGCACCGGCAAGACCCGGGCCATCACCCACCGGATCGCCTACGGCGTGCGCAGCGGCGTCTACCAGCCCCAGCAGGTGCTCGCCGTCACCTTCACCGCCCGCGCCGCCGGCGAGATGCGCGGCCGCCTGCGCGAGCTCGGAGCGGACGGCGTCCAGGCCCGCACCTTCCACGCCGCCGCCCTACGCCAGCTCCAGTACTTCTGGCCGCGCGCCGTCGGCGGGCCGGTGCCCCAGCTGCTCGAACGCAAGGTCCAGCTCGTCGCCGAGTCCGCCGGTCGCTGCGGACTGCGCGTCCAGCGCACCGAACTGCGCGACCTCACCGCCGAGATCGAATGGGCCAAGGTCACCCAGACCGGCCCCGACGACTACCCGGCCGCCGTCCAGAAGTCCGGCCGCGAGGCCCCGCGCGACCCGGCCGAGACCGCCCAGGTCTACCGCGTCTACGAGGAGGCCAAGAGCCGCCGCGGCGTCATCGACTTCGAGGACGTCCTGCTGCTCACCGCGGCCATCCTGGAGGACCGCCCCGACATCGCCGACCAGGTCCGCGCCCAGTACCGGCACTTCACCGTCGACGAGTACCAGGACGTCTCCCCGCTCCAGCAGCGCCTGCTCGACCAGTGGACCGGCCCCGGCGGCGGCGCCAGCCTCTGCGTCGTCGGTGACGCCAGCCAGACCATCTACTCCTTCACCGGCGCCACCCCCGACTACCTGCTCGGCTTCCGCGGCCGGCACCCCGGGGCCACCGTCGTGAAGCTCGTCCGCGACTACCGCTCCACCCCGCAGGTCGTCCACCTCGCCAACGGCCTGCTCTCCCAGGCCCGCGGGGAGGCCGCCCGGCACCGGCTCGAACTCGTCTCCCAGCGCGAGGCCGGCCCCGAACCGGTCTACACCGAGTACGAGGACGAGCCCACCGAGGCCGAGACCACCGCCCGCCGGATCAAGGACCTGCTCGCCGCCGGCGTGCGGGCCAGCGAGGTCGCCGTCCTGTTCCGCACCAACGGCCAGTCCGAGGTCTACGAGCAGGCCCTCGCCGACCTCGGCGTCCCCTACCAGCTCAAGGGCGCCGAGCGGTTCTTCGAACGCCCCGAGGTCCGCGACGCCGGCGTCCTGCTGCGCGGCGCCGCCCGGGCCGCCGCCGACCCGCTCACCGCCGGCGCCCCCGACCTCGCCGGGCAGGTCCGCGCCGTGCTGGCCAGCCGCGGCTTCACCGCCGAGCCGCCGGCCGGCTCCGGCGCCGTCCGCGACCGCTGGGAGTCCCTCGCCGCCCTCGTCCGGCTCGCCGAGGAGTTCGAGCGGACCAGGGCCGCCGCCGGCCAGGACGCCGACCTCGCGGCCTACGTCGCCGAGCTCGACGCCCGCGCCGCCGCCCAGCACGCGCCCGCCGTCGAGGGCGTCACCCTCGCCTCGCTGCACGCCGCCAAGGGCCTCGAGTGGGACGCGGTCTTCCTGGTCGGGCTCACCGAGGGCACCCTGCCGATCATCTACGCCAAGACCGACGAGCAGGTCGAGGAGGAGCGCCGGCTCCTCTACGTCGGCGTCACCCGCGCCCGTCGGCACCTCTCGCTCTCCTGGGCCCTCAGCCGCTCCCCGGGCGGCCGGGCCAGCCGCAAGCCCAGCCGCTTCCTCGACGGGCTGCGCCCCGGCTCCAGCGCCCCCGGCGCGCGCACCGGCGGGCGCGGCGGGCGCGGGGGCGTCGAGCCCGGCGAGCGCTCCGCCGGTCGGCGGGTCCGCGGGCCGGTCAAGTGCCGGGTCTGCGACCGGGTGCTGACCGAGGCGGTCGAGCGCAAGCTGCGCCGCTGCGAGAGCTGCCCGTCCACCATGGACGAGGCGCTGTACGAGCGGCTGCGCGACTGGCGCGCCGGGCAGGCCAGGAAGCAGGGGGCGCCGGCCTACGTGGTGTTCACGGACGCGACGCTGATGGCGATCGCCGAGGACGTCCCGGCCAGCCGCCAGGAGCTGGCCGCGATCTCCGGGGTCGGTGCGATGAAGCTGGACAAGTACGGGGCGGCCGTGCTCTCGTTGTGTGCGGGGGAGGAGCCCGAGGAGGATCCGGACGGCGTCGGGGACGGCGAGCCGGTCGATCCGGCGTGAGCCGGTCCGGGCGCGGTCGAGGGGACTGCTCGGGGGACTTCGCAACCCGCCGCGAAAAATAGTTTGCGCCGCGTGCCGGGAGCGCAATAGCCTGCCGGAGCGGTCAAGGGGACGCGGTCGCACGGGGTGACACCTGTGCCGAATCCCCCACACGCAACAGCTTCACCGAGACAGACATCCGAACATTCGGAGCCTGGGGAACCGGGCTCCGCGAGACGCCGAGAGGAGGCGAAGACAGTGGGAAACATCATGATCACCAAAATGACTGGCCAGACCGTTGTCGCTGCCTCCCTGCGTGCCGCCCGTCTGCGGGCGCTCGCCGAGCTCGGTGGAACCGGTCTGGGTCTCGACACCACCGGTGTCTCCGTCGTCCCCGCTGTCAGTGGGCTTGGCCACACTGATCTCTGCGTCGCGGGCGGCAGGGGCGCCGAAGGCACCTCCGTCGAGACCGGTCTGTCCCGCGACTGGGCCTCGGTCGGCACGCCGCGCTCCCCGCGCGACGAGCGACCGATCCAGGCACCGAAGGCAGCCGTAGCCGCCGCCATGCATGGCGGCTATGCGCAGGTCATCGGTGCCGGAAACACCCAGAAGCAGAACGAGCAGCAGATCAACCTGGCCCTGGCCGCCCTCACGGGCGCCGAGGCCATCCGGATGCGGGCCTTCCGCGGGCCTGAACCCTGGAGAGAACGAACCTGAGCAAGCTTCAGGTCGGCACCTCCAGGGCCGCGGAACCCGTCACACCGGGATCCGCGGCCCTTCTGTTTTGTCCGGTACGCAAGACCACCCAGGCCCCTCGGGGCCTCCGGCCCAGACCACCAGTCATCCGGGCCGGAACCACTGAGAAGACGAGGAAGACGCCCACAGTGTCCACGGTCATCACGCCGCCCATCCCGTCCGTACCGCCGACAAGCCAGATCACCAAGGCCGACCAGGCCGACCCCCCGGAGGTTCCTTCCATGCAGCTCAGCTCCATCGAGCAGGCCGAGGCTCTCGGTCTCCCCATCCCCTGCCGCGCCTTCGACCCCGAGGTCTTCTTCGCCGAGACGCCCGCCGACGTCGAGTACGCGAAGTCCCTCTGCGGCACCTGCCCGGTCAAGGACGTCTGTCTGACCGGTGCGCTCGAGCGGCGCGAGCCGTGGGGCGTCTGGGGTGGCGAGCTCTTCGTCCAGGGTGTCGTCGTGGCCCGCAAGCGGCCGCGTGGCCGTCCGCGCAAGACCGAGGTCATGGCGTGAACCGCGAACACGGTGCCAGGGCCGTCCGCCGGGGAGAGCAGCCCCTGTCGGAAACCTCCCTCCGCCGCTCCGTCCGCATCGCCGCCGCCAAGGCCGACGCAGTCCGACCCGCCCACTTCCCGAGCACGCACCCCGAGCAGGACCACCACATGACCGCCGCCGCCATCGATCCGACCGTCCGCTCCGAGCAGACCACCGAACTTCAGATCCAGAACAGGACCCTCGAGATGCAACTCCTCCACGAATCCCTGGCCCGGGCCCATATGCAGGAGCGCCTGCACGAGGCCGAGCACCAACGCCTCGTCACCCGGGTCGCCAGGGCCCGCAGGCTCAAGCAGCGGGCCGAGCGCGCCTCGCTGCGGGCCCGCAAGGCCCTCGCCGTCGCGCTGATGTAATCGCGCCGGTGTCGTCGAGGCCGCCCGGGGACGCCCGGTGCCGCCCCACCCCCGTCGTGCCGCAGGCCGCCCCCCGTCATGGGGGGCGGCCTGCGGTCGTCGGGGTTCCGGGTCCGGTGCGCGCCCTCGCGCGCCCAGCCCGGCCCGGGTCAGTCCTTGCCGAGTCGGGCGCGGGTGCCGGACGTGCGGGGCGCGGCGGCGGGGGGCGCCCCCTCGTCGGCGAACCGGGGGAGCCACTGCAGCATCTCCGCCCGGAACGGGGCCTTGGCGCCCAGCTGGCAGAGCACCCCGATCGTGCTCAGCGTGACCCGGTGGATCAGCAGGTACGCCGGCGGGAGGTTCAGCTGCTTGCCCAGGTTGTAGGCGGGCGAGCGGGGATCGGCGATCCTGGCCGCCTGGGCGCGCATCCAGGCCCGGGTGAAGTGGAAGTCGTCCACGGCGGCCGGCTCGATGATCGGCAGCAGGTAGTCCAGCACCGCGTCCGGGTCCAGCTCGATCGACGGCTTGACGAAGCCCTCCTCGCGCAGCATCGTCAGCACGCCTGCGGCGTCGCCCGCCAGGGCCATCCGTAGCGACGCCCCGATCGGCGCGGGCAGCCCGCCCGGCAGCCGGTCCACCGTGCCGAAGTCCAGCACCCCCAGCCGCCAGCCCGACGCCGGGCCGTCATCCTTCAGCAGCCGGAAGTTGCCCGGGTGCGGGTCCGCGTGCAGCAGACCCGTCCGGGACGGGCCGGCGAACAGGAACCGGGCCAGCAGCTGCCCGGCGCGGTCACGCTCCTCCTGGGTGCCGTCGGCGATCACCTCGGCCAGCGGGGTGCCGTCCATCCACTCGGTGACCAGCACCTGGTCCGCCTGTGCCACCACACCGGGCACCACGATGTCCGGGTCGTCGGCGAACTCCTCGGCGTGCAGGCGCTGGGCCTGCGCCTCCAGCTCGTAGTCCAGCTCCTCCGACACCCGCTCGCGCAGCTCGGTGATCAGCGGCTTGATGTCCAGCCCGGGGATCAGCGGCCCCACCAGCCAGGCCACCCGGCTCAGTTGCGTCAGGTCTGCCAGCAGGGCGTCCCCGGCGCCGGGGTACTGCACCTTGACGGCGACCGGGCGCCCGTCGTGCCAGACCGCCCGGTGCACCTGCCCGATCGAGGCGGCGGCCGCCGGCCGGTCGTCGAACTCCTGGAAGAGCCCGCGCCAGTCCTCGCCGAGCCGCTGGGCCAGCGCGGTGTGGACCTTGGCGGCGGGCATCGGGGGAGCGGCGTCCTGCAGTTTGGTGAGCGCGGCCCGGTACGGCCCGGCGACCTCCTCGGGCAGTGCGGCCTCGAAGACGGACAGCACCTGTCCGAACTTCATGGCTCCGCCCTTGAGTTCACCCAGGACCTTGAACAGCTGGTCGGCGGTGGCCTGCTGCAGCTCGGCCGTGACCACCTCGGCCGAGCGGCCGCCGATGCGCCTGCCGAGTCCGAGCGTGGCGCGACCGGCTATCCCCAGGGGCAGGGCGGCGAGCCGTGCCGTGCGGGTCACTGCCTTGCGCGGAAGATCGCTCACCCGGGCCTCCAATCCCTGGCCCCCCGACACCGGACGGCCCACCATCACTAGGCCATTGTGCCCGCTCCCCGACCCGCCCCCGGCGGAATTTCGTCGGCGCGGAGCGGGGAGTGCCGCACGCCGGCCGGGTCCGACCGGCCGGGCCGGCCACCGTGGCGGCGGTCGGCGTGGCGGTGGTCAGCGTGGCAGGCGGAGGGCGAGGCCGTCCAGGACCACGTCGAGGCCGTACGCGAACTTGGCGTCGCGGAGGGCCGCCGGGTCCGGGGCGGCCGCGGCGGCCGCGTAGGCCTCCGGGAGGAGGTCGAGGCCGGCGATGGCCTCCTGGGCGGCGGGCATCAGCCGGGCGATGAAGTCGACCTCGCTCTGGCCGGAGCGGGCGATGGTGGTGAGCCAGGCCGCCTCGGTGGTGCTCATGCCGACGACGTACGCGATGACGGCGTCGATCGCCCGGGAGGGTTCGGGGAAGCCGGCCGAGGTGAAGAGGACGGCCATCCGCTCGCCGAAGGCCATCAGGTTGGGGCCCAGGTAGGCGAGGCCGGCCTGGCCGAGGACGGCCGACAGCCAGGGGTGGCGCAGTGCCGTCGCCCGGAACGCCCCGGCGGCGTCGGTGGCGGCGGCGCGCCAGTCGGGGCTCTCGGCGGGCGGCAGGGCGATCTCGCCGAAGACCTCGTCCACCGCGAGCTCCATCAGCTCGTCCTTGGTCGCCACGTGCCGGTAGAGGGAGGTGGCGCCGGCGTTGAGCCGGGTGGCGAGCTTGCGCATGCTCAGGGCCTCTATGCCCTCGGCGTCCAGCACGGCGATCGCCTCGCGGACGATCCCGGCCCGGCTGAGCGCCGGCTGGTCGGGCTCGCGCTGCGGACGGGCCCACACGGACGGGATCGGGTTGGTGCGGGCGGCCATGGCGGCACCCCTCCCTCTTCTCTGCTTCGGTGCGTACAGCGTTCGCATCGAGCGTACAGCAGTCGGTTATTGCGCACACCGTTCCGCTGTGCGTACAGTGTTCGCAACGCAGGAACGGAGTGCGCACCGGGGGAACGGTGTGCGCAGACTGGAGGGGTGGCAGATGTCAGCGTCAGAGGTGGCCGGGGGCCGCAATCCGCACCGCTGGTGGATCCTGATCGTGCTGTGCCTGAGCTCGCTCGTCCTGGTGGTCGACAGCATGGCGCTGACGGTCGCGGTGCCCTCGATGACGGCCGACCTGGGGGCCAGTGCCCAGGACACCCAGTGGATCCTCGACTCCTACGTCCTGGTCTTCGCCGGACTGCTGCTGACCTCCGGGAGCCTCGGCGACCGGTTCGGCCGCCGGAGGATCATGATCATCGGGCTGTTGCTGTTCGGTGCGGCATCGCTCGCGGCCACCTTCTGCACCAGCCCCGGTGAGGTCATCGCGGCACGCGTCGCGATGGGGGTCGGCGGCTCGCTGATCATGCCCTCGACCCTGTCGATCCTCATCACCGTCTTCGACGAGGACGAGCGCAACAAGGCGATGGCCGCCTGGAGCTCGGTGGCGATGCTGGGGCTGGTCGGCAGCCCCGTCCTCGGCGGCGGCCTGATCGACCACTTCTCGTGGCACTCGATCTTCTTCATCAACGTCCCGGTCGTGGCGCTGGCGATCCTCGCGGGCCTGCTGCTGATGCCGGAGTCCAAGGGCCCGTGGCAGAAGCCCGACCCGCTCGGTGCGGTGCTCTCCGCCGTCGGCATGACCGCGCTGGTCTGGTGGATCATCGAGATCCCGCAGCACGGCGCCTTCGGCGGTCAGGCCCTGGTCACCCTGGCCGTCGCCGTCCTCTCCCTCGGCGGGTTCGCGGTCTGGGAGAACGTCACCTCCGCGCCGATGGTGCCGCTGGTCCTCTTCCGGCACCGCAACTTCAGCGGGGGCTCGCTGTCGCTGACCCTGGTGCAGATCGGCAACGGCGGCCTGCTGCTGGTGCTCACCCAGTACCTGCAGTCCGTGCTCGGGTACTCCCCGGTCAAGGCGGGCCTCGCCTTCGTCCCGCTGGCCGTCGCCGCGCTGCTGGGCAACGGGGTCGGCGCCAAGCTCGCCGCCACCATCGGCAACCGTCTGCTGATCCTGGCCGGCATGCTCGTCATGGCCTCCTCCTTCCTCCTGCTGACCACCGTCACGGCGGACGGCGGCTTCACCGTCCCGGCCGTCGCCCTGGGGCTGCTCGGGCTCGGCGCCGGCCTGGCGATGCCGGCCGCGGTCGGTGCGCTGATGGGCACCATCCCGCCGGAGCAGGCGGGCGTCGGCTCCGCGCTGAACGACACCATCCAGCAGGCCGGCACCGCGCTCGGCATCGCGATCCTGGGCTCGCTGCTGTCGAGCGGCTTCGCCGACGAGATGCCGGCCGGGCTGCCGGAGGAGGCGAAGCACTCCATCGGCGGGGCGCTGGCGACGGCCGGCGGGGACGCCGGGCTGATCCGGACCGCCCGGGAGGCGTTCACCTCCGCGATGTCGACGACCTTCACGGTCAGCGCCGTCGGCGTGCTGGCGGCGGCCCTGGTGGCCACCCTGGTGATGCGGGACCGCAAGGCGGACGCGGCCGCCGTCGGTGAGCCCGCCGAGAACGCCGCCTGACACCGGCGGACGGCCCGCCCCCACCGAGAAGGCCGGTACCCCTCCGGGGCGCCGGCCTTCGGCGTGCCCGGAGCTCGCCCGGTGGACCCGGTCGACCCGGTGGGTCCGGTGGGTCCGGGCGCCGCCCGCGCGCCCGGCGGCCCGCGCCCTCATCGCGGTGGCTGCGGCTGCCACAGGCACCCGCAGTGCGGATGGCCGCGCAGCCGCAGCCGGCGGGGCATCCCGTCGCCGGCCGACACCTCGCACCAGCCGTCCACGCTCGGCGGCCGCCCGCCGTCCAGCTGCACCTGGACGTGCAGCGCGGCGAGGCCGGCCACCGCCGTGGCCAGCGCCGAGTCGCAGGCCGGGGCGTGCGCCCGCCCCGGCCCGCCGTCGGCCAGCTGGGCGAGCACCCGGGGCCAGGCCGCGTCCTCGTCCTCCCGGCGCAGCACCAGGCAGTGCCCGCAGGCCGACACCCCGGGCAGGACCAGCGGCCCGACCACGCCGAACTCCTCGACCACGCCGACGTAGAGGTGCGGCACCCCGGCCCGGAGCAGCAGGCGGGCCTCGTACGCCCCGCCGGCGAACGCCGCGCTGCCGTCCCGCGGTGCGAGCACGACGAAGTCGGGCGGCTGCTCGCCGCCGCCGCGCCGGGGCGCCGGAGCCGGGGGCCGGGCCGCCGCCCGCTGCACCGCCTCCCGAGCGGCCGTCGTGCGCAGGCGCCCGACGTCCCCGGGCGGCAGCCCGGCCGGGGAGCAGTCCTCCGGGCGGACCCGCCCGGAGTCCACCACGGTGACCCGGCCCGCGCCGCCGGCCGCGAGGACGGCCGCCACCGCGGCCCCGACCCGCCCGGCGCCGCGGACCTCGATCCGGGCGTCGGCCCGCCGGGCCAGGACGGCCGGTGCCGCGCCCGGGCCGGAGTGGACCAGGGAGAGCGAGGAGAAGTCGGGCCCGAGCACGCCCCGGTGGGGCTGCGGGAAGCGGGCCAGGGCCGCCGCGGTGGCGTCCGCGTCGTCCAGCAGGCCGGTCTCCGCGAGGTCGGTCAACAGGGCGTCGGCGGGATCACGGCCGAGACCGATCCGCTCGCCGGCGTCGAGCAGCTCGGCCCGCCCGCGCGTCCCGTCGAGCAGGGCGAGGAAGTCGCAGAGGGTCTTGTCGGCCTGGCCGAGCACGCCGGCGTGGCGGGTGACGGTCCCGAACTGCAGGGTCTCGGCGTCCCGCCAGCTGCGGGACAGGGCGGGCTTCAGCTGGAGGCGCACGGCGGCTCCCCTCCGATCGATTCCGGACGGCTGACCGCAGCATGCCCCACCGGGCCGACACCGTGCTCCGGGTTATCCACAGGCGCGGGCCCATGATCACATCAGCTGTTCGCAGTCCCTGTGGATAACTGCCCGGCCCCTCCGGCGTCGATTTCCGGACACCCGCCGTCGGCCTTTCGTTCCCGATCACTCCACGAAACATTTCGGCCACGGCAGCGGACTTCTGTCAGGGGTTCCGGGTAACGTCGTGTGCCATGGCAGCCGAGCGGGACTCCCATCCATCGGCGTCGCGTCGGCGTGCCCGTGCAGCGTCCGGGTCGCAAGTGGCGGCGCCGAGCACGCGTGGACGGCCGGACGAGCAGCAGCCGAGGTCCGCACAGCCGCAGCACCCGTCCGTCACGGGCGCACCCCCGGAGCCGCACGACCGCGGCCGCGTGGAGGTGCGCCGCAGCGCCCGCCGCAGCCGCACCGTCTCCGCCTACCGCGAGGGCGACCGCACCGTCGTCCTGATCCCGGCCCGGATGTCGCACGCCGAGGAGCAGCGCTGGGTCGCGCAGATGCTGGAGAAGCTCGCCGCCCAGGAGAGCCGCCGGATCCCCGGGGACGACGCGCTGGCGGCCCGGGCCCGCGAGCTCTCGGCCGCCTACCTGGACGGCCGGGCCCGGCCCACCCAGGTCCGCTGGGTCACCAACCAGAACTCGCGCTGGGGCTCCTGCACCCCCAGCGAGGGCACCATCCGGCTCTCGCACCGCCTCCAGGGCATGCCGGAGTACGTGCTGGACTACGTGCTGCTGCACGAGCTCGCCCACCTGCTGGTGCCGGACCACGGCCCGGCGTTCTGGGCCCTGCTGGAGGCCTACCCCCGGACGGAGCGGGCCCGCGGGTACCTGGAGGGCGTGGTGTCGGCGGCCCGGCTGCCGCACATCCCGGGTGCCCGGCACGCGGACCGGGGGCCCGAGCGCGGCGTCGACCCGGCCGGCTCCTGCGGCTGAGCCGGGCCGCCGGCCCACCGGCGGGGACGCTGCCGGGAACGCGGACGCAGCCGTGAACGCGGACGACGTCGGGAGGGGCGCGGACCTCGGCTGCTGCTCGTCCGGCCGTCCACGCGTGCTCGGCGCCGCCACTTGCGACCCGGACGCTGCACGGGCACGCCGAC